>CALJBY010000138.1 GCA_938024025.1 uncultured bacterium | reverse complement strand
ACTACCACAAGGTACTATTAACGGAGGGAAAGGATATAACTATGGGTATCATCAGACTGTTTCGTTTGCCATTTTCACTGGTCAGGGGAATAACCACAGTAGCGGTGGGAAGCAAAAACATTTTTGGGCTTATCATTTGTCTCAGCCTCTTTTGTGCGGGTTTTCTCTTTCATGGTAATGTAGGATTATACTTTAATGCCGCCGGGATATTGATCGTTTGTGGTGGAACCCTTGGTGCAACCCTCATCTCCTTTCAGACAAAACGACTCACTATTCTCTCCAAAGTAGTGCTCTCGTCCTATACCAGAAAGGTAAAAGAACCGGAAGAAATTGTTGAGATTATGGTTGATCTGTCGGTTAAGAGGAAGATGCGGGGAGTTCTTTCCCTCCAGGAGGATGAAGAAGAGACATCAATGCTCTTCTTACGACGTGCCCTGGGCTTCCTGGTGGATAATTTCCGGGGACCACAGATTAGAGATTTTTTAACTACTGAAATCAATTTCTTTAAGATACGCCGGGAAGAAACCGAACGCATTTTGAGAACCATGGCTGAGATAGCCCCCGCTTTTGGGTTGGTAGGTAGTGTGGTGGGTCTTATCAGCATGCTTTCAGGTGTCGGCGATACTGAAATTATCCTGGCGACACTGCCTATTGCACTTACTTCAACGCTCTATGGTATTGTTCTCTCAAATTTCTTCTTTATTCCCTTCGCGGAGAATATCAGGGAAAGGACCCATCAGGAGCTTGTTCTCCAGAAGATTATTATGGAAGGTGTTATTGCAATAGAAAGTGAAATTAAACCAAGAATATTAGAAAGAAAGTTAAAGTCTTTTCTTACGCCATCATCCCGCAGAAGCCGTTTGGTATCTTTGCAAAGTATTCAGAAAAAGTTTATGATACTCCCTGAAGGTGTAGCCCAACCACCTGAAGGACAACCCCGGCTGAAACAATCTCAAGCATAAGGCGTTACCGTACCCTTTCACGAGCTACAAAAATGTGCTGTCTCCCTTTACGTATGCAAGGACCCATCTGATAAGGACCGTTCCTTTCCTGGCGTGAATTATTCCTCAGCGTTCGCACCAACCACAGAAAAGAGAAGCCCTCATATTGCTTGATTTATCCTGCGAGCAATGTTAAAAAATCCTGGAGTAAGAATGTTTAAGGGATTATCGTTTGCCCTCTTTTAGCTCTCCCTTATAAGGAATCATACTTTTGCCCATGAAACATGATGTTGTCATTATCGGTTCAGGTATTGCGGGTTTGCGTGCAGCAGTTGAGCTCGCAGCTCATGCGGATGTAGCCATCGTAAGCAAAGTTTTCCCGACACGTTCCCATTCCGGTGCAGCCCAGGGCGGGATAACTGCTGCACTGGGCAATGAAGAGGAAGACAGGTGGGAATGGCATATGTTTGATACCGTGAAGGGAAGTGACTTTCTTGGCGATCAGGATGCCATTGAGATAATGGTTCGTGATGCTCCCCGTGCTATCATTGAACTTGAGCATATGGGCGTTCCCTTCAGCCGTACAGCTGAAGGCACCATTGCCCAGCGTGCCTTTGGCGGCCATACACGCGATTTCGGCAAAGCTCCGGTAAAGCGGGCCTGCTATGCGTCGGACCGAACGGGCAGGATAATTCTTGATACCCTCTTTGAGCAGTCCATAAAAGCAGGGGTGCAGTGCTATGCTGAGTTCATCATGATCGATCTTCTTTTCAACGCCACGAGATGCGTGGGTGTTGTACTCTTGGAGCTAGCAACCGGTAAAATTCATGCAGTACACACACGTGCACTCCTGCTTGCTACGGGGGGGGCGGGTAAAATCTATAAGACCACCTCTAACTGCTTTTCTAATACGGGTGATGCCCTCTCGATTGTCCTGCAAAAAGGTCTCCCCCTCCAGGACATGGAATGTCTCCAATTCCACCCCACGGGGATCAAAGGACTGGGTATTTTGATGAGCGAAGCAGCCCGGGGCGAAGGTGGTATACTGCTCAATCGCCACGGTGAGCGCTTTATGGAACGCTATGCTCCTGTCATCAAGGACCTTGCACCCCGTGACATAGTATCCCGTGCTATCGTCCGTGAAATCCGTGAAGGAAACGGTGTTGGTGGCAGTGATTACGTGCACCTGGACCTGACCGCCCTCGGGCCCGAAAAAATTAAAGAACGCCTCTGGGAAATTGCCTCTTTTGCTACGATCTATGCGGGAGTTGATCCTGTGCACGAACCCGTTCCTGTCCAGCCGACCTGCCACTATATCATGGGGGGGATTCCAACGGATGTCGATGGCAGGGTCCTTGGTGCAGATGAACATAAACCGGTACCGGGCCTTTTTGCAGCCGGGGAATCGTCCTGCGTCTCTGTGCACGGTGCCAACCGTTTGGGATGTAATTCACTTTTGGACCTGGTAGTATTTGGACGTCGCGCAGGAAAGGCAATCCTCTCCTCCCTGCAGGATGGCGGTGTGACCCATGACAAGCCTGACTCTCCCGGTTCCGGCAGGGATACAATTGAAAAACTGCTGGCAGCACGGGGCAAAGAACGGGTGCCTGCTATTCGAAGGGAACTACAGGAGTTAATGACTGATCACTGCTCCGTGTTTCGTGATCACCGGGGTCTTGAAACTGCACAGGTGAAGATAACTGAGCTTAAACACCGCTACCGGGACATCGGACTTTCCTGCAGAGACAGACACTTTAATCTGGAACTCATTGAAGCACTGGAAGGTGAGCATCTCCTCAACTGTGCTGAGGTAATTGTTCTGAGCGCTTTGCATCGAAGGGAGAGCAGGGGCGCCCACTACCGGGAAGATTATCCGGAGCGAAACGACCAAGATTTTCTTCATCACACCCTGGTAGCTACCGGTAGCGGGGGCATGGAGATTACCACTAAACCGGTTCAGATCACCCGTTTTAAACCTGTTGCACGTACCTATTAAGAAGGAACCTGCCGTGAAGCATACCTTTAAGATATTTCGCTATGATCCAGCGAAAGAGAGACAACCCCGCTATCAGGAATATCAGGTAGAAGCTGAACCAACTGATAAAATTCTGGATTGCTTGAACCGGATTCGCTGGGAGCAGGACTCTTCACTGACCTATCGCATGTCCTGTGCCCATGGTGTTTGTGGTTCTGACGCAATGCGCATTAATGGTATATGTGCCCTTGCCTGCCAGCGTCTCATTAAAGATTATGGTGAGGGGCCTCTTCTCATCGAACCCCTTCCCCAATTTCCCGTTCTCAAAGACCTCCTGGTTGACCTGACTGCCTTCTTTGAAAAATACCGTGGGATTTGGCCCTACCTCCTGCCAGACGATCCTGCACCGGAAAAGGAACGCCTTCAGAGCCCTGAAGAGCGCATGGCCTTTGACGAAGCCATTCGCTGTATTTTATGTGGTTGCTGCACTGCAGCCTGTCCAATCCTTGAAGACAATCAGCAGTTTCTTGGCCCCGCTGCACTCTTGCGGGCCTTCCGCTATCTTTTCGATTCACGTGACCGGCAGAAAGGGAAGAGAATGGAACTCCTCGATGATGAAAACGCTATTTGGGGATGTAAGACACATGGAAAGTGTACGGAAGTATGTCCGAAAGAGATTCAGGTAACACAATCCCTGGGACGTGTTAAGAAGAAAATCTATGATTCAAAAAAAGCACCATAATCTCCCCGTACAGGGAAAAACAGGATCACTTGAGCAGTTCCCCTCATAACCATTGCATCAATCAAACGGGTGGGCCATCTTATGCGGATCTACGAGGCGGTCAAACTCATCAGCAGAAACATAACCCAGCTCAATACACGCCTCTTTGAGAGAAATCTCTTTTTCCATCGCCAGATGTGCAACTTCTGCAGCCTTATCATAGCCGATCACGGGATTTAAGACGGTTACAAGCATTGGTGAAGTGCCGAGGAAAGCACGTATCTGCTTCTCATTCAGGTGAAGGTCCTTTACGAGGAAATCGGTAAAGTTATTGCACGTATCTGAAATGATCCGTATCGACTGTATAACGTTAAAAATCATCATCGGCTTGTAAACGTTCATTTCCAGATAACCACTCGCTCCTGCAAAGGTTACGGCAGCATCGTAGCCCATGACCTGAACGGCAACCATTGCCATGGCTTCGCACTGGGTTGGATTCACTTTTCCCGGCATAATCGATGATCCCGGCTCATTCGATGGTAACTCAAGTTCATGAATGCCACAGCGTGGGCCGCTGGCAAGCAGACGGATATCGTTAGCAATCTTGTACAGTGAGCATGCCAGGGTTTTCACTACCCCGCTGGTAATTACTAGGGCATCGTGGGCGCCCATAAGTGCAAACTTATTAGGTGCTGACAGGAAAGGCAAACCGGTAATCTCTGCAATCTGATGTGCCACACCTTCTGCAAAGCCGCGGGGAGCATTAAGGCCGGTTCCTACCGCGGTACCTCCTATCGCCAGTTGGTAGAGCTCCGGGAGCACGGATCCAATTCTCTTGAGATTGTCATCCAGCATTACCACATATCCTGAAAACTCCTGGCCCAGGGTAAGGGGGACTGCATCCTGAAGGTGGGTGCGGCCGATCTTGACGATGTCCGCCCACTGCCGTACCTTCTCTTCCAGTGCATTGCGGAGCTTTTGCACACGCGGGATAAGATGGTTAAGGAGTGCACGGGAAGCAGCTATATGCATAGCTGTGGGGAAAACATCGTTGGTGGACTGTGACATGTTGACGTGGTCATTCGGGTGGATAGGGTCTTTGCTTCCCTTAACACCATTGACGAGTTCACTCGCACGATTGGCAATAACTTCATTGACGTTCATGTTGGCTTGTGTTCCGCTTCCCGTCATCCAAACACGCAGAGGAAAATGTTCCGTTAATTTTCCTTCGATGATTTCATCTGAAGACTTAATAATGAGATCTGCCTTTTCTTTGAGAAGTATCCCCAAATCCCGGTTGGTCATGGCGGCAGCTTTTTTCACTATGGCAAGCGCTTCGATCACCTCTGCCGGTATAAGGTCGGAACCAATACTGAAATACTTAAGGGATCTTTGGGTTTGGGCACCCCACAAACAATCTGCAGGCACTTCAATTGTACCCATGCTATCCGTTTCTATTCTGACTTCACTGGTCCTATGAGGTGACATAGGCAACGACCTCCATTAAAGAGAACAGCTATCTCGATAAGGTGAGTTTGAAGGAAGGCGTTCAGCAGTTATCCAAAACGGCCTTTCCAAATTCATTAGTAGAGAGGACTGTTGCATCGTGTGAGTGGAGACCAAGATCTTCGGTTACCTTTCTGGATGCAATGGTAGTTTCAACAGCGTTTCTTAGTAGTTGCGCTGCTTCCAACCAGCCCATGTAGTCGAGCATAAGTGCCGCTGAAAGCAGCAAACCGGTTGGGTTTGCCTTGTTTTTTCCTGCTATATCTGGTGCGGTACCATGCGTGGCTTCAAAAACGCCCCTATGATGACCAATGTTTGCGCCCGGTGCAATGCCGATCCCGCCTACTTGAGCCGCAAGGGCATCAGAAAGATAGTCACCATTGAGGTTAGGTGCGGCAATTACATCGTATCGCTCCGGGTAGAGGAGTACTTGCTGAAACATGTCATCAGCAAGCCGGTCTTTCACGATCAGTTGTTTATCCGGTTGTTTACCCCCATACTTCTCCCTGATTTCCTGCTCGGTTATGATCCTGTCAGGGTATTCATCACGTACGACATCATATGCCCATGACCTAAATGCACCCTCGGTGAACTTCATGATATTTCCCTTGGTGACAAAGGTAACACTTTTCCTGTTGTTGGCAAGGGCATAGTCAAGGGCGGAACGGACGAGCTGCTTTGTTGCAGCAACACTCATTGGCTTGATTCCCAGGCCCGAGTCAAGAGGTAGAGTAGTACCCATCC
>CALJBY010000137.1 GCA_938024025.1 uncultured bacterium | reverse complement strand
GTCTTCCCTCCGAGCACAATTTTTTTCTAAGAATTCTCTAGTACTTAACTCGTATTTGGGGAGAAAGATGCAGGAAGTACTTGACAGGGCAATTACTTCGGAATATAACATTTAGGTATCTAAATAATTGGGAGGTTGCCATGAATAAGCACATGGAGGATCTCCATGATTTTGAAAAGAAGATTATGGAGGTAAAAGATTTCTATATTGAGTTTTTTAAAAAAACCCTGGTGATGAACGGGAAAGGAATTGGTGTTGATTTTACCCTCTCAGAAATCAAGGCACTGGCTGCCTTCAGGGGTGATAAAGACTATACCATGGGGGAGTTAAGTAAAAATGCACAGGTTGCCATGCCCAGTATGACAGAAATGATTGACAAGCTTGAGAAGCACGGTATGGCAGAGCGCTCCAGGGATGAAAACGATCGTCGAGTGGTCAAAGTCAGGTTAACGGCACAAGGGAAAAGATTGCGGAAAGAATTTATGCAGAAGCGCTTTAATGATTTAAAGGCAATGTTCGGCAGGTTGAGTGCCGCGGAACTCGATGAGCTCATTTCATCACTTAAAAAGGCCCGTCTCATCCTGGAGAAGGTTGAGGTTACACCTTAGTGAGTGTTAGTTAATTAGTATCCATTTTATCTCTGAATTCTAAAAGGAGCCACCTATGGAATCAACCACCACCATGACCTTTGTTGTCGCACTGCAGGCGTCAATCATGCTGGGGCTTTTGCATGGCATTAGCCCCTGTGGTCACTCCTGGCCCATTTTAGCCCCTTTTTGCATTACTGCCAAAGGGATGAGAAAGTGTATTAATGTCTGGTTTTTCTTTTGTCTGGGTACGACGCTTGCCTGCTTACTCTTGGGAGTGATTTTCGGTGCCCTCGGATCGTTTATTCCTCCATCATGGGATATCTATTTCGGAATGGGAACCGCAGCCATTCTGGTCATACTCGGCATTGTAGTTATTTTTAAACCACACTGGCTCCACTTTGAGGATGAAGAAGAGGAAGAAGCGCTTAAAGAGGTGCTTGACAGCGACAGTACCGAAAAGGCGATTCAATTCACCACCAATAAAAGAAAGTTCAAGCATGGAATATACTGGGGAATGTTTTCCATTGGTTTTATCAACATGATCATCCCCTGTCCTACTGCCGGGGTTATGTACACCTATGCCCTGGTCTCCAAAAGCATTCCGGTGGGTACTGCCATCTTTCTGGCGTATGCACTTGCCACCTCCCTTGTGTTGTTGATCATTACGTACTCACTGGGAAAAGCCACCCTTTTCTTTAAGAAGCTGGGGCAGGAGAAATATGAGGTGCTTATTACCAGAATAAGCGGGGCACTCATTGCTGCCTTTGGTGTCTATATGATTATTGTTGAAAGCAAACCCCTGTTTTCGTAGAGTTGACTTTATTGTCTTCAGTGAAAGCCAATTTCTAAGGAGTCCACATTATGCAGATCACCGCAATTATTGGAAATTATACCTACAGTAAACCTTTGGCAGAGGTTGCAGAGCTCCTCCAGAAGCGGTTCAAGGGCAAGGTAGAAATGATTAACCACTTCTGTATCCGTCATCAAGCATTCACCAAAAAGCAGCTTGAGGAGATGGATAAGGATGTAAAAAATGCTGATATTATTCTTCTCGCCATGGTTTTTGACGAGGCAGTACTCACCATTTTAGAGAAATATTCGAAAGAGGGTAAAACGTATTTAATCCTGGCATCGGTGGGAGAGGGGATGAAGATGGCCCGTCTCGGCAAGTTCTGTGTGGGGGAGGTTATCAGCTCCTTTGCCGATTCCAAGGTGGCAAAGATTTTTAAAGTGTTGAAAGGTCTCTCCGGTAAGAGCAGCTCCATGGAAGTGCGAAAAATGTTGAATATGGCTGACTCACTACTGAAAGTCTTGAAGTTTGGCAAGTGGAAAGATGCCTACAATTATGTACAGGCCTGGAAATACTTTTTCCACGGGGGCAGGGACAACCTCTTAAACATGGTTCTCTTAATTCTTGTAGAATATCATGGGTTCAAAACAACATATGATCCCCCCGCAGAAATTCCAGGTTCATATATTGCCCATCCACGTTCCGATACAGTTTTTACCTCAGTAGAAGAGTATCTCAAATGGTATGACCTGCCTTACTGGATGGCTACTAACGGTACAAAGAAGAAGAAACGGCCTCTTGTGGGCATCCTCTTTTATAGTGACCGCTACCAGAATGAGGATAGCCGTGATCTTGATGCGGTGATAGGTAAATTGGAGGAGAAGGGGATCGGGGTCATTCCCGCAATGAGCTCGGGCGCGGAAAACTTCAAGAGCATGAAAAGCTTCTTTCTCAATAACGGTACTTCTCGGGTGGATGCCATTATCAGTTTTCTCTATTTCCGTATTGAAGGGGGACCGCTGGGTGGTGATTACGAGTCCTTTGACCGGGTATGCCGGCAGATGAATATTCCCATTATCAACTATATGTGTATGGGTTATTCAACTCATGAGGAGTGGAGAGAAAGGGATGAGGGGCTGTTTCCCATGGAAACAAATCTGTGCGTTATTTTACCCGAGCTCGATGGGCTGATTGAGGGAGTGGTTATTGCGGGTGGCAAGGAGCCTTCAAAAAAAGGGCGGAATATGGTGAGGATCATGACTCCCCTGGAGGAACGGGTGGAGCATGCAGTGGCACGGACGGCCAACTGGCTCAAGCTCAAGTACAAGGCAAACAAGGATAAGAAGGTGGCATT
>CALJBY010000136.1 GCA_938024025.1 uncultured bacterium | reverse complement strand
AGCCCGGCGGGTGTAAACGAAGGTGGCTATCTCTGTATCGAGAAACCCTGGCCGGGTATGATGAGGGGTGTGTACGGAGATCAGGAGCGTTTTAAAAATACCTATTTTATTCAGTTCCCGGGAAAGTACTATACCGGTGATGGCGCCCGGTTGGATCCGGATGGAGATTACTGGCTTATGGGACGACTGGATGATGTAATAAATGTGTCCGGGCACCGTATGGGGACCGCCGAGGTGGAAAGCGCCCTGGTTTCCCATCCAACGGTGGCAGAAGCAGCAGTGGTTGGATTCCCCCACGATATTAAGGGACAGGGAATCTACGCCTTTGTTACAGTAAATAGTGGTGTTGAAAAGACCGATCAGCTTAAGAAAGATTTGGTTAAACATGTACGGGCCGAGATTGGTCCTATTGCCACACCTGACAAAATACACTTTGCCGATGGTCTCCCTAAGACACGTAGTGGTAAGATCATGCGAAGGATTTTGAAGAAGATTGCTGCTGGTGATGTAGATAACCTGGGAGATACCAGCACCCTGGCAGAACCGAAGGTTGTGGATGACCTGGTTGACGGCAGACAATAAAAATCTGAGGGTATTGATTTCTAAGGCCACCCCTTCAGGAGGGGTGGTGCAACATCTTAAACCAGCGTAAACAAACAAGGGTGCACTCACCAAAAGCGGATAATGTCAGGCGTGCCTGTAAGGAGGATGTTTTAATGTCGAACACAGGGGTTGTAAATCGAGGATGGACGGTTACCTTTGCGGGGGTGGGAATAAACCTTGCACTTGGTATACTCTATACCTGGAGTATCTTTAAGGGTGCCATTGCAAAGTCAATAGAAGCAGGCGGGGAAGGAGCCTTTAACTGGGAACTTGCTTCCTTAAATGATCCCTACGCAGTCTGCTGCATTGTTTTTGCCTTTGCCATGATCCTTGCCGGCAAGTGTCAGGACAAATTCGGTCCGCGGGTAACGGCTCTTATGGGGGGTGTGCTGGTCGGTCTCGGTTTTATCTGGATTTCTCAGACCACCAATTATGTGGCCTGGGTGATTGGATTCGGGGTCCTGGTGGGTGTAGGAATCGGGTTTGGTTATTCTTCAGCAACACCACCCGCCCTCAAGTGGTTTCCTCCCGCCAAAACAGGCTTGATCGCCGGCCTTGTTGTTTCCGGGTTTGGTCTGGCATCTCTCTATATTGCACCACTTTCGAAATACCTCCTGGATGTCTGGGGTCTCCAGTCTTCCATGATGTTTTTTGGCATTGCCTTTCTCTTTGTGGTTTGCAGCCTTTCTCTGCTCTTAACCAATCCTCCCCAAAACTATGTTCCTCAGGGAGCAGTTCAGGCAGGTGGTGCTGCCATCTCAAAAGAGAGAGCCGCGCTGAACGAGAAATCGGCATCGGCAATAATGAAGACTGCTACATTCTGGAAACTCTGGTTTGTTTATTTTATTGGGGCCGGCGCCGGCCTGATGGTAATTGGCAGCGTGGCCGGAATGGCCAAAAAGAGTATGGGGGAGGCAGCCTTTGCGGTAGTCGCCATCATGGCTATCGGAAACGCCGGAGGGCGTATTATTGCAGGGATCCTCTCGGACAAGATTGGCAGAAGTGCTACCCTTATGATCATGCTGCTGTTCCAGGCCCTGTTGATGTTTGCCTGTATTCCTGTAATGGGATCTGCGAGTGCGAGTGCCTTTGCGCTGGTTATGCTGGCAACCCTTATTGGCTTTAACTATGGTACCAACCTTTCCCTCTTTCCATCACTTACCAAAGATTTCTGGGGTCTCAAAAACTTCGGCATCAATTATGGTATTGTTTTTACCGCATGGGGTGTAGGCGGTTTTGTGATGAGCAGAATTTCACAGATGCTCAAGGCGGGTTCAGGAAGCTTTTCTTCCTCCTTTATCTTCGCCGGAGCACTGCTTGTTATCGGGGCTGGTCTTACACTAACATTGAGATCTGCAGAGAAGAGCAATACGGAAGTAGAGATAAACGGCTTAGAGGAGGCAGCGTAAAAAAGTGTTCTCTCAGTGCCTGGTACTAATTGAGGTAACAGGTGTTTACGAGAGATAGGCAAGTCACACACAACATATGTTACTTTTTATAAAGGTTCCAGCAAAGGCTTTAAGCCTTTACTGGAACCTTTATTTTTTACAGTAGTTGCTGAGTCACTTTCATTTTTTTTGATTGTTTCCCAGGGTTTCTTTTACAATCTTGATTACGGTGCCCTGAGAAGAATCAACTAGGGGAACCACATCGAACTGGATCAAACCAACAAAGTTTGAGAGAAGAAGCCCCAGAGATTCCGCATGGGTGGTCTTAACGATGTTGATAAACCCCCCCCTCTCACCCACTATTGCATAGCGGGCGACCACCTCAATACCTTCAGGAGGATTATTGAACACCTCGTCTTCTTTAGCGATTACCGTTTTTAACATCATAGGATTATACTTGCCGATCAGAGCGAACAACATAATGCGCCTCCCTTAAATTAAATAAAATTTCAAATGTCTAAAATGAGCTAAAATGCCTAAATTAAAAAAATTAAACCACGAAGAAAAAACAGGACGCTGATTTTCTCAGATACACGCAGATAAAATGTAACCTCCAGTATCCAGCATCAAGAATCCAGTATCTCTTCTTTTCCATCGCACATCCCAGATCGCATATCTCATATCAAAAGAAGTTACACTCCACGGGTGTGGCTTCGTTCTGTTATATTCCCCACAGTGGAAACACGGACCCCTTGATGGAGTCCACTACCCGCACCACCTCCTTATGGGTAGTATCCTTGATGGTCCCGCTGGTGCAGATGAGAGGATCTTTTTCTAACGATCCGGATTCTGCCTCGGGACCATACATCATTCCTCCAACTGCACCCAGAAAGGCGTCCTCGGGTTCAAGTTTATTCAATGTAGCCCAGAGCAACGACCAGGTTCGGGCTGAGTTGTAGACGTTATAACCGCCAGCACCAAGGGCAAGCACCTTTGGAGAAAGTTCGGCAATGGTGTTGACGGCCCTGCACAGTGAATGGTTGCTCATGTTTAAATGGGTAAGGGGGTCTGTGTGGTGGGTATCCGCACCGAAGACACCGATAGTAATATCGGGAGCAAAAGCCTCCATCACGGGAGGTACTATTTCAGAGAAGGCATACAGATATGTTTCATCATCGGTCCCCTGTGGAAGGGGAATGTTAATGTTATATCCTGTTCCTGCCCCCTCTCCGATCTCGGTTTCAAACCCTGACCAGGGATAGAGTGTTTTGCCGCTTTCATGGAGGGATATTTTTAATACCCGATTGTCAGCATAGAATGCATCCTGAACACCGTTTCCGTGATGGGCATCCAAATCAATGCAGGCTATCTTTAAGCCCTTCTTCCATCCTATCATTGGTCCCAGCGGCCTCTCCATAACCCAAAATGGAGAATATGCCGGAACACTGCGAGGTCATTACTGGCATCGTGGACTTATAATCGCCCATCAGCGGGTAAACGGT
>CALJBY010000135.1 GCA_938024025.1 uncultured bacterium | reverse complement strand
ATCCAGAAGGAGGCCCAGGAAACACTGGGACAATTTATGGTGATGATGTCCCAGTTTGACTTTAGTGAAGATATGCCTAATGAACCTAAACGTGGTGAGTAGTTTATTGAGAAAAATTTCAGGTGATACAGCAGTGTCCATTTAAACACATGTTGCAAGGCTACCGCTCGTGTGCAAGCTGAGTTGATGAGGAGTTATTGCCCCCGGTGAAAAAGATTGCTGTCCCGCAGCGTGAGAAAGCAAGGAAAACCAAACGTTCCAATCATAGTACCGTCCATGCCTTTCGTAAGGTAATCTATCACCACTACGAAGAACAGGGGCGCACCTTTCCCTGGAGGAAGACGCGCAATCCCTACTATATTCTCGTTTCGGAGGTCATGCTTCAACAAACGCAGGTAGACAGAGTCACAGAAAAGTACCGGCAGTTTATAAAGGTATTTCCTGATGCTCCAACACTGGCAAAAGCGCCACTTAAAACTATTCTTACGGTGTGGCAGGGGCTCGGATACAATAGACGGGCCCTGGCACTCAAAAAGATTGCTCACATTGTAGTACAACAGTACAACAATAAAATTCCCCGGTCTTTGGATGAACTGATTAAACTCCCTGGTATTGGCCAGGCAACGGCATCAGAGATCTTAGCCTTTGCCTTTAATCAGCCCACTGTCTTTATTGAAACGAACATACGAAGTGTTTTTATACATTTCTTTTTTTCTGACAGAGAGGATGTCAGTGATGATGAAATCCTTCCTCTGGTTGAAAAAACTCTTGACCTTTCTAATCCGAGAAAGTGGTACTATGCCCTCATGGACTACGGGGTTACTCTCAAAAAACGCTATACTAACCCCAGCAGGAAGAGTGCACACTACAACAAGCAGTCTCCCTTTAATGGCTCCAATAGACAGGTTCGTGGAAAGATTGTACGGTTCCTTACTGATAAAAGCTATAGCTCTGCCCGGGAGCTTTCACAGCAACTTAACCTGCCCCTGGATAAGGTGAAGAGTAATCTGATCACCCTGGAACAAGAGGGGTTTATAAAAAGAAGCGGGCAGCGACTGACCATAGCGTAACCCGCTGACAGCCGGTAAAGGAGTGCAGATAGTGTTAAGAAGAAGCAGTGGAATACTTCTCCATATTACGTCCCTTCCCTCATCCTATGGTATAGGTGACCTGGGGCCCTGGGCTTATAAATTTGCAGACTTTCTTGCTCAAAGCGGACAGCGTTACTGGCAGATACTTCCCCTCAATCCTATAGATCCCGTGTATGGTAATTCTCCCTACCACAGTATATCAGCCTTTGCCAATAACCTGCTGTTGCTCAGTCCTGATCTCCTCCTGCAAGATGGTTTTCTCTCAGAAGGAGAACTTAAGAATGTCCCTGACTTTCACCAGCGGCGGGTTGATTATAACCAGGTTATTGCCTATAAGAAAAATCTTTTTCGCAGTGCCTATGACCGGTTCAAGGCGGATGAACATCCCGACTACAGGCATTTTGATGCGGAAAATGCTTACTGGCTCGATGATTTCGCCCTTTTTACTGCGGTTAAGGAATATTTCAGCAAACAGGCATGGAGTGACTGGACTCAGGAAATACGAGACAGGCAGCCTGAGGCTTTGCGAGCAATGAGGGAACAACTGCGCGAGAGCATTGAGATGGAAAAATTTCTGCAATATGTTTTTTTCAAGCAGTGGTTCTCTCTGAAGGAATACTGCAATCAACGTGATATCCAGCTTTTTGGAGATATGCCCATATACGTAGACTATGATAGTGTTGATGTGTGGAAAGATCCTGCACTGTTTAAGCTCAACAGTGATAAACGGCCATCTTTTGTTGCCGGTGTTCCTCCCGATTACTTTAGTGAGACGGGACAACGCTGGGGAAATCCCGTGTATCAGTGGGATGCTTTGAAGGAAAGCAGTTATGCATGGTGGATGCAGCGGATAAAGCGCAATTTGCTGTATTTTGATCTGATGCGTATCGATCACTTTAGAGGTCTCGTTGCCTATTGGGAGATTGCAGCAGATGAAAAGACCGCTATTAACGGGAAATGGGTTGAAGCACCTGCAGAAGACTTCTTCACCGTACTGCTTGAGAACTTCCCTGATGCCCCGATCATTGCGGAAGATCTTGGTATTATTACTCCCGATGTCCAAGAAGTCATGAATCGATTCGGATTCCCGGGCATGAAAGTACTGCTGTTTGCCTTTGGTGATGACCTTGCCACCAATCCCTACATACCGCATAATCATATAAAAAACTGTGTGTTATATACGGGAACCCATGATAACAATACGGTACGGGGATGGTATGAACATGAAGCGACATCTGAAATCAAACAGAAGCTTATCCGCTATTTAGGACATGCAGTGTCGCTAGAAGATGTTCACTGGGAATTCATTAGATGTGCTATGATGTCTGTTGCGGACATGGTCATCTTTCCTATGCAGGATATCCTCGGCCTGGGTGAAGAGGACCGGATGAATAGACCCTCCACCGTGAAAGGTAATTGGGAGTGGCGGCTTTTGCCCGGGGAAGTCACGCCGTCTCTGTCGCACAAGCTTATGGATATGACAGGGCTTTATGGAAGGCATTAGGGAGGAGCTTACGTGATACTATCCTCCGCCGTACAGGAGAGTTACAATTTGCAAAGGAGTTTTGTAGATGACAGGATATGCCGAGCAATTTAGCGAAGAGGTTTTTTTTAAAGAAAATCAACTCCTGTGGAACACTCTTCGTTTGGAGACAAGCCTGAGCAGTGCACGAAGGACTTTGTGGGAATGGGTAAACCTTACGGAATTCAGACAGTACAGCGAAGAAAACCGGCGGTTACTCCACCCGCTCGAACTTGTTGTCGTACGGGACTGTATCCGTGCCCTGCGCTTGATGGCCAACAATCGCAAGGAGAAATTTGCCGGTTTCAGCATTGCAAAGGCCTTGTGGGACGTGGCCTGCGGTCGTGAACGACCTGACCTTACACCGGCATTTTGGGCTGAAATCATACATCTCTTTCGTGGTGCCTACGGTCGGAGCAAGGTGTACCAGCGGTTTAAGAAGCAAAAAGCAGATCTGCTTGAGGGCCGTGAAGCTGCTATTGAACGTTCAAAAGAACTCGACGAATTGTGGGACGAATCCCAAATGTTTACAAACCGCTATCCACACGGCCTTCAACCGGAAATAATAGAGAAACGGGAAGTCAATCGTCATCGCATTCTTAAAAACCTGAATGCATCAGCCGATCAGTGGGGAGACTGGCAGTGGCAGCTGCGCAATGTAACCAGAGAAGAGCAACAGCTTGAACGCCTTATTACCTTAAATGACGAAGAGAAGGCCTGTATAGGCATGGCGCTTAAAGCGAAACTGCCATTCGGGGTCACCCCCTATTATTTGAGCCTCATGGATGACAGTTTTGACCGCAGTGCTGATCATGCTGTCCGTGCGCAGGTATTTCCCGACCGGCACTACGTTGAGCGGATGTCAGTGCATCGCGGTGAGCGCGATGAGGCATTTGACTTTATGCTTGAGCGGGACACCTCACCTGTCGAACTCATAACGCGCCGCTATGCATCAATTGTTATATTCAAGCCTTACAATACCTGTCCCCAGATTTGTGTCTATTGCCAGCGCAACTGGGAAATCGATGACGTCCTTGAACACCGCGCACTGGCCGATGTGGGAAAAATAAAGCGAGCTATCGAATGGATCGGAGAACACCCTGCAATAAAAGAGGTGCTCATTACTGGAGGTGACCCCCTGGTCCTGAGTGACGACGGGCTTGATAAACTGCTCCAACAAATTGCCAGTATAGAGCACATTCAACGCATAAGGATTGGAAGCCGTACCCCGGTGACTCTGCCTATGCGCATCACCGATGATCTTGCAGGGCTGCTGGCGGGTTTTCGGGTGCCGGGAAAACGTGAAGTAGCGCTGGTAACGCACGTGGAACACCCCTACGAGGTAACCCCTGACCTGGTTGAAGCGATTGAGAAACTGAAGAGTAGAGGCATAAGTGCCTATAATCAAATGGTATTTACCTTTGAAAACTCCCGGCGTTTCGAGGCCTCTCTGTTGAGGAAGATGGTCAAGCTTGCAGGTATTGATCCCTATTACACCTTTAATATGAAGGGCAAGGAAGAAACTCAGAGATTTCGCGTGCCCATGGCTCGACTGCTGCAGGAACAGAAAGAAGAGGCGCGCCTCCTCTCCGGCCTCGATCGAACCGATGAGGCCGTCTATAACGTGCCGCGGCTGGGAAAAAATTACTTGCGGGCTTCCCAGCACCGGGATCTCATCAGTATTTTACCTGACGGCAGTCGTTTATATGAATTTCATCCCTGGGAAAAGCAAATGATGCTTCAACAGATTTTCGTTATTCCGGACGTCCCCATATTACCCTATCTTGAGAGACTTGAAGAGCGGGGAGAGGATCCCCGCTCTTACGAGAGCATCTGGTACTATTACTAAACGGAAGGCTTGTAAGCCTGCAATCTTGGCAGCCCTCACATGGCACAGGTTATTCTTAACGGAAAGAAGCTTCCTCCGGTGAAAATTGTTTAGACCACTTTTACCACACATGTTTCACCCGGCAGGATCTTAATCTGCACCCCCGCAACCTCTGCAAACCCGTTCCATACCAGCGAACACCATTTAGTGTGGACGTCGTCCCAGGTAATA
>CALJBY010000134.1 GCA_938024025.1 uncultured bacterium | reverse complement strand
TTTCCTGGCCGATTTCAACACCTTTAAAGAGTGCCTGTGCTAAAGGCTTATTTTCGACAATGGGAATATGATTTTGCCTGGCAATTTCTTTAATCCGCTCTGCTACCAGACGGCTTCCTTTCGCCGTTAACTGTGGAGCCGACATGCCGTGAGTGCTGTATTCCAGTGCCACTGCCAGGTGAACAGGATTGGTGATAACCACATCAGCTTTGGGTACGGATTCCATCATGCGCCTTTTAGCCATTGCCCTCTGCGCTTGCCGGACCCGTGACTTTATGAGCGGGTCCCCTTCCCGTTGCTTAAATTCATCTTTAATCTCCTGTTTACTCATCTTGGCTTCCTGCAAAAAATCCCACCGCTGAAAAACAAAATCCAGCACTGCCAGCACAATGAGTACCCAGCTGGTGCGCAGGAGAATCTTAAAGCAAACCGTTCCGATGTAACTCAGAACAGACCATAGCTCCATGTCCATCAGGGGAACAATATACTGAAGCTCCCCCTTTACCGTGAAGTAGGTTACACACCCTACAACCCCGATTTTGAGAAGGCTTTTCACGAGCTCCACCAATGCCTGCTTGGAAAACATTCTGCCAAGCCCTTTAAGCGGGTTGAGCTTGGAAAATTTAGGAGCAATCGCCTGAGTGGAAAAGAGAAAACCTACCTGAACATAGTTCGAGGCAAGACCGACAAGCACGAGCACGACAAACAGGGGTGCAACTATTTTTAAGCCCCTTTGGAAAAGCTCTATTACCAGCCAGTGGAGATTAGCTTCTTTAAGCTGCATGGTGCCCGCATTGGTAAAGGACCACTTCATCAGATCCATAAAGTCCCTGATCATGGTGGCCCCGAGGAAGTAGAATATGAGGAGACCTGCAATGAGAATGGCAACAGAGGGAACTTCCCTGCTCTTTGCAACCTGACCTTTCTCCCTCATTTCCTGCAGCCGTTTCGGAGTAGCCGGCTCTGTCTTTTCTTGATCTGCGCCTTGAGGCATCTACTTATTTCCTTATGAGTATCACTAAGACGACACACTGCTGTCAGTTCGGGGGGTAATCCCCTTTGCGCCGGGCTGACGTTTCGGCTATGACATCAGTTTCATCAGCACAATAATATCTTCCCCCATTCCTTGAAAAAGACTTCTTAAGAGAGTTGAAAGGAGAGGGAGTGAAAGCCCTACCCCCAGAAGCCCGATTGCAAGCTTGATAGGAAACCCTACTATAAAAATATTCATCTGCGGAACGGTGCGGGCAATCAGTCCCAGGGCAACACTGGTAAAAAAGAGTACAGCGATGACGGGCGCTGCAACCTTGGCAGCGACGACAAACATATCACAGGATAAGCCAACAAGCGCTTCCATCAAAGGATTGGTAAATGAAAAGGTAAGCGGAGGAACCAATTCAAAACTCTTGGTAAGAGCAAGGATAAACCAATGGTGCGCATCAAGTGCTAAAAAGGTGAGAAGGGTTATAATATTCTGGAACTGGGCTATAATTGACACCTGCGCACTGGTTTGAGGATCAATCACATTCACGATCCCAAATCCCATCTGGAAGCCCACGAGCTGTCCTGCCAGCTGTACTGCAGCAAAAAGCAGCCGCGCAGTAAACCCGATAATGACGCCAATGAGAATCTCACCGGCGAGGGCGGCACCTAAAAGCGGGGCGGTTGCCCCAGCGACGGCTTCTGTATCCACGAGGGGGACGATAATAACAGCGAGCATAAAAGCTAATCCCACCTTCAGGTGCACGGGGACATTCTTGCTGCTAAAAAGCGGCGCAGTAAACAGAATGGCGCTTATTCTGATAAAAACCAGAACTGCTCCCTGAATCCCGGAAAGCGGAAGGTTCAAAAGGGTCATCTTAGGTGTGCGCTCCTGTTAACGAATATAAAGTGGTATATTAACAAAAAGTCTCTCCGTAAAACTGAGCATTACCCTCATCATCCAGGGAAAGAAGATTACGAGAGCGATCATTACCGCCAGGATCTTTGGAATAAAAGTTAAGGTCATCTCATGGACCTGGGTAACTGCCTGAAATACACTAACAACCAGTCCCACAACCAAGCCAAAGAGGAGCATGGGGCCTGCTACCAGTAATGTTACCCAAACGACTTCTTTTCCAAATCCAGCTATAAATTCCGGTGTCATTAATACTTCATTCCTCTCGTGCGTCCCGATCCATCATGCAATCACGTGCCAAAACTTCTGATTAAGGAACCCACAATTAAGTACCAACCATCAACCAGCACAAACAATAGCAGTTTAAACGGCAGGGATATCATAATAGGTGGCAGCATCATCATACCCATAGAGAGCAGCACACACGCCACCACCATATCAAGAATCAAAAATGGCACATAAACCAAAAAACCTATTTGAAAGGCCATGCGCAACTCACTCATTACAAAAGCAGGAATGAGTGTGAGGAGCTCGACATCAGCAATCGACTGCGGCTTTTGCGTCTGTGCAACCTTCATGAGCAGAGCCAGGTCCTTCTCTCTTGTTTGTTGCAACATAAATTCCTTCAGTGGCTCACCAGCTCGATCCAAGGCCGCCTCATAGGAGAGCTCTTTTGCCAGGAAGGGTTGAAGGGCACTCTGGTTAATCTCCTTCCACACCGGTGTCATAACAAAAAAGGTAAGAAAAAGTGCCAGGCTGACTATAACCTGATTAGGAGGCATTTGTTGCGTTCCCATGGCATGCCGCAAAAAGGAAAACACTACTACCATCCGGGTAAAGGAAGTAAGCATGATCAGAATGGTAGGAGCAATTGAGAGAATCGTAATTAAAAAAAGGATCTTCAAGGTCACTGCCAGATCGTCCGGTTCTTCCGATTCTCCAATGGCAACGCGAATACTGGGTATGGGTACTGATTGACTATAAGCCGGTACAACAATGCCGCTTATGAACGTCAGAACAAGAATAATCCCAGCTATGGCTGTACTGTATTTTCGTATGATCATCATTAAACAATCAGGTGTTAGCTCGTGACAGCGTACTCTTATCCAGCAACTCGCTGTTTCCGTGGGGATCTTCCGAATGGGTGCGGAGCATCGTTTGCTCTTTCTCCTCTTCACTGTCGTACCGAGTAATGAGACCTTTAAACTGCCGATAAAAAGGCGAGCCTACACTCTTTTTCCCCTGACTTGCCCGCAGACTATGGATCATCTGTTCATCGGTTACCTTGGTGAGCAGGGAAATATGGCCATCGGTAAGACCGAGCACCAGGATTTCATCTCCCACCTCAACCAGGCTAATCATCTTTTTGGGAGCAATGGAAGTGGCCGTAATCACCCTAACCCACTGATGAGCGCTCATAAATCCCGAGCCTTTAGGCCAAAAACGTTTCACGAGGTAGAAGCCGATGAGGATCACTGCCAGCATAATAGCCAGGGTAGAAAAGGTTTTAATAGCAGTGGTATACAAATCGGGTTGCGTGAACGTGGTTGGTTCAGTGAGTCCAGTTCCAATACTCATACGGCGTCCTTCCTTACAGCTAACTAAGTTTTTCCACTCTCTCAAGAGGGCTGATGATATCCGTCAGGCGTATACCAAACTTTTCATTCACTACAACTACCTCTCCGCGTGCAATCAGCTTCTGGTTAACCAAAACCTCCATTGGTTCACCAGCCAACTTGGACAACTCAACAACTGACCCCTGTCCCAATTGGAGCAAATCATTAATCAACATCTGTGCCCGCCCCAACTCCACAGTGATCTGTAACGGTATGTCTAAAATAAAATCGAGTCCCCGCTGTACGCTTGACTTCCCGGAATCCTGAACAGGAGAAAACTGTGCTGTCTTTGCCTCAGCCTGCATTGCTCCACTTTTTCCCTGAGCTGCTTTTTCCGCAGGTTCATTCTGCGCATCACCAGGGTCCTGTGCTTTTTCCTGTGCAGTTACCGGGCTTTCTTCCTCACCAGTCCCTTTGTCCTGGATGTCCTCAGCGACAGCACCTCCTGTTGCTTTTATCTCTTCTGGGTTTTGTCCCGTAGGAGTTGCTTCTGGTGCCATCTTAATACCTCCTTTCAAACACGTTGGCTATCTGCAGGCTCTGACTGCCCCGATAGTAACCGGGGTATCCAGCAAACTTGATACTATCTGCCACTTTTACCTTCAGTCTATCTTTTGAACCGGTATCAAGCTGAATCACATCACCTACACTCAGACTTAAAAGATCTTTTCCCGTTATTATCGCTTTGCCCAGTTCCACCACAACTTCCACGGGCACTTCCAACAGCTCATATCTAAACTGTTCTGCCCACACGCTATCCTCAGCCGATGGCGGCTCACTCTCCACAACTCCTGCAAGCTTATCCCGGACGGGTTCCAGTGCGGCGTAGGGATAACAGAGCGTAACCTTTGCTGCAGTGCCGTTTATTTCCAGCTCAAAACCCATTATGGCCACAGGTTCGTTAGGAGGAACAACCGAAATAAACTGGGGATTCACTTCAGATCTCACGATCTTAAGTGAAACGGGCTGAACATTCTTCCACGCGTCCTTGAGATCATCGAGCATCACAGTGAGAACCTTTTTAATTACATTATTTTCAATGCCGGTAAATTCCCTCCCCTCACCCTGATAGGGCTCTGTCCCGGTCCCTCCGAAAATGATATCAACAAGACAAAAGACCAGTTGTGCTTCCAAAACCACGAGGACAGGACTTCGTAAAGGCTCCATACGTACTACGTGGAGGCTGGTTGGTACCGCCAGGGTTTTAACAAAGTCACCATACTTCATCATATCGTAGGGGAGCACCTTTACCCCAACAGGCCTTCGCAACGAGGAAGATAGAGAGGTCCGCATGGAGCGGGCACAGCGCTCCCCGATCAGATCTAAAACGGGCATTTTCCCCTTTACCGTTCGATCCTGGTTGCTGAAGTCATGCATTTTTATGCCGGACGTTTCGGGAGGCAGATCAGTTTCCGTTTCAACTTCACCTCCTGAAATGCCACTTAACAAGGCATCAACTTCTTCCTGGGACAAAACCTTGCTCATTTTCTTCTCCAAGCAGCTTTTGTATAAGTTCTTCTACGCTAAGGGTTACTGGACAACAAATTCAGTAAAGTATACCTTCTTGATCGAAGTGGGAGGCAAAACGGCGTTTAGTCTGGAGGTAATCTCATTGCGCAGCTTAGTCTTCCCCCGAAACGTTGCGATATCATCAAACGTCTTGCTGGAAAGCAAAAGGAGGATAGTATCTCTAACCTGTGGCCTTCTTTTTTCTACCTCGAGTACCAGACTGGTTTCTTTCAACTCCAGTTCCATTGCCACCTTGAGGTATCGCTCACCGGCAGCACCCGACAGATTAACAATAAATGTCTCAAGGGGAACGGTAGGACCCAGGTCAAGCCTCACGGGTGCACTTTCTTCTTTGACCTCATTTTCGGCAGGTTGCAGAAATGTCTTCCAACTTACAAAGCCACCTCCACCCAACACCAGCAAAGCAGCCACTCCGATAATAACCCACTTTACAAGACCTCCCTTTTTTGGCTGGGCATCTTCGGTTTGTACCTGTTCTTTTTTATCTTCATCTGCCATTTGCGTGTCTCCTCCTTATGCGATTTTCGGAACCAAAATAATCTCTACTCTTCTGTTTTTTTGTCTATTGCGGGGAGTATCATTGGCAACCTTGGGCCTGGTATCTCCGTAGCCTACAGCAGAACACTTAGCCGGATCCACTCCCACCACTCCGGTAAGGTGTTTGACTATAGTGACCGCCCTACCGGTAGAAAGCTCCCAGTTTGAGGGAAACTGCCTTGTAGTGATTGGTATATTATCCGTGTGACCTTCCACGATCACCCTGCCTTCAAAATCCCCGATGATAGTACCGACCTCTTCCAGCACAGACGTAGCTGCCTGGTTGATCTCAGCTCGGCCGATACTGAAAAGGAAGTCATCCCGTATAATGATACTCAAGCCATGTTCAAGTTCCTCAAACTCTATATTTCCCAATTTATCGTCATCGAGTAACTTGGTTTTAATTCCCGCAAATTGATTCAGGAAATTGTCCGTTTTTATAACTTTCTCGTCTATCCGCTTCTTTGATGATGTTATGACCCTGTCTTCCACCTGGGAATACTTTCCCTCAAGGAGTACCCCCATGGCGTCAGCGCAAGCAGCCTGAAGCTGTTCAATCTTACCGGCCTCAAGAGAGCACATAGTAAGCAGGAGGACAAAAAAGGTGAGCAGAAGTGTTATCAGATCTGCGAAGGTTACCATCCACCCCATTGAATTCGACGATTCCTCACTGCTTTTCTTCTTAGCCAAAAGATATCTCCTCTTCCTTTTTAACCATTAGAACGGTTTAACCACACCTTCTTTAAAAAGTGGCCCCTCTGCGCTGCCATCTTGTTCCAGTTCATCCCTGAGAAGAGAAATAACTACCCGCCTATTTTTTGCCCTGTCTTCAGATGTTTCATTGGGATAGAGTGGGTGGTATTTACCAAACCCTGCAGCTGATAGCCGTAAGGGGGAAATTCCTCCCTTTTCGACAAAATATCTCAGGACAGTAACTGCCCGTTCCGTAGAGAGCTCCCAACTGGAAGGAAACTGCTTGCTTGTAACTGGGTAGTCATCGGTGTGTCCCTCGAT
>CALJBY010000133.1 GCA_938024025.1 uncultured bacterium | reverse complement strand
AACAGGAGAACTCTTGAGAACAGGCTCCATGTGTGTTGATACTATCCCGGCAGAAGAGATTCCGGACAAGACTAACTCGGACCTGTGCAGCACCGGTGGACCCGGCATTGACTGGTGGCGTCTCCTGACCGGTTGTCAGGGGACCTTCGGTGTCATTACCATTATGAACGTCAAGATTTTTCACAGACCGCTCAAGCAGAAAGTGGTCATCATCCCCTTTGACAAACTGGAAGATGCAGTGATGCCTTTCTACACCATACAAAAAAGGGAGATCGGCCATGAGTGTTTCCTCGTCAATGGTTACGATATTGCAGCTATCATGGCTCAAAGGGATAGTGAAATTCCGGGGCTGGCACAAGAGATTCCACCCTACTGTATCATCTTAAACCTTTGGGGCGGACAGTTTTTCCCCGAAGACCGCATTGCCTATGAGGAAAAGGCGCTTGCTGAAATCGCCGAGACCTATAACTTTACTCCCGGCGAGCAGATAGCTGGTGTACCAGAAGCAAGCTCGCGTTTTGAAAAGATGCTCACACGGCCCTGGGAAGGAGATGTGTACTGGAAGGAACGTCAGCTGGGCGGGTGCCTGGAAGTCGTCTTTGAAAGTGGGCTTGACAGGGTACCATCATACTGGAATCTTTTCAAACAGCTTGCCGGTGAACATGGTGTAGACACCCGGAATCTCGGCCTCTATATTCAACCGAGACAGCGGGCACGTGTCTGCCACGTAGAATTTCATATCCCCTGTGACCCTGATGATACAACAGAACTGGAAAACATAAAAACATTCCATAAGAAGGTAAGTGAAGCTGTGCTGAACGCTGGAGCATTCTTCTACCGCCCCTATTACGACTGGGATGACATGATCTATTCCAGGGCTGGCTATACCCATGAGGTCATCAGCAAACTTAAAAAAATACTTGATCCCAATAACACCCTAAATCCGGGAAAACTCAGCCTGTAGCATCTGTTTCTATTTCTTATCGATCACTACGTACACTTATATCCGGTTACAAAGGAGGAACAATGGCATTTTCAGATATCGCATATAAAGCACTTGAAGACGTTGTTGGGAAAGAGAATCTAACCAACGATCCGATTATGTGCCAGTCATACTCGCGCATACAGTGGACTGCAGACGGCTGCGTACAGCGATCCCAGCTTGGCACTAAGATGAGGCCCGACTGTGTGGTCATGCCAGAATCAACAGCTGAGGTACAGTCCATCGTCAAGCTCGCGAATCGATACGATTTCATATTTATTCCGCGCGGAACAGGCATGATAAACAGTGCCTTTCCCAATCCCGGCCAGGCCATGTTGGGAAAAGGCGTTGTTATCATAGATCCCAAGCGAATGGACAAGATTTTGAAGGTTGATCCCCATAACATGTACGCAGTTATAGAACCCTATGTGACCTTTGCTTCCCTCCAGGCAGAAGCAATGAAAGTGGGATGCACCCTGCCGACTCCCCCCGCAGGTTCTCAGGTATCAGCCCTGGCGAATATCCAGTGGCATGGTGCCTACGGCACCTCCTGGGTAGCAGCTCTGGGAGCGCACCAGCTCCTTTCATTCGAGGTTGTTCTTCCCAATGGTGAACTTCTGAAAAGCGGATCAATAGCACAGGCCGGGGCTGATGACTGGATTTGGAACGATGGCCCGGGACCTGATCTTCGCGGCTTTTACCGTGGTGCCCAGTTTGGACATGCCGGTGGCATGGGCATGGTTACTAAAATCTCTACACGGCTCTTCCCCTGGACCGGTCCCTCAACATTTGCCACAGAGGGAGACGGACTTCAAAAGGAGTCCCACTTCCCTAAAGATAAAATCAGGTGGTACATGATCGATTTTCCAAAAGAGATTAAAGCCTATCCGGAAAAAGAGGAAGAACAGCTGCGCTGGTCGTGTGACTTGCAGTACGAAATAGCCCGGGCAGAACTCGCAATTGTCGTGCAGCACAATGCAAAGCAGTTTATGTGGTCATGGGCCGCACGTACGAAAGAAGAGTTCCACAAAGGTGCAGACGAGGACTTCTTTCCCCATGGGTATAATATCGTGTCAACGGCTGCGCTGACAAACCTCGAACAGCTTGAGTATGAAGAAAAGGTTTTAAAGCATATCGTTCACACCTTGGGTGGCAGCTTTCTTTCTGAAGAGTCTTCCGATCCTCTTGATAGAGAACGTTACAAGGTCTGGATGCGCATCACTAATGATTGGCTCCGTGTCGGCCACTCAATGCGATTGAGCCGTCCTACCGATTGTTTTCATCAGGGCACGGCCTGCCTTGACTCCATTGACACCGTTGCTGAGGAGATTCTCAGGGCAAACCGTGCGCAGAGAAAGCGACGTGAGGAAGGTGAGGGGCAAAATTTACTTCCTATCAGTTTCCACGGCGGGTGGATCAGCCCAACTGAAAAAGGATATGGCGCACTGATGACAACCGATCTCTGGCCGGAACAGGAACCTGAGAAGGCTTCTGAAGCGATTACATTTCTGCTGGGCAATCTTAAGCCATGGGTAGAAACAAAAAGCGCATCAGCAACAGTCATCCTGCTGGGTCCGGTTTATGATTTACTTGGACCTCAGTTCTTTAATGTACATCTGCTGATTAAGGCAATGAAACGGGAATTTGATCCGCAGAACGTATCCAACCCGCCTTACGCAACCACACCCAATGTGGTGCCACCGGAACAGCTGGCGGAAATGACAAAAGTTCTATAATTGCTTCCAGGCTGGTTTGCTTGTAAGCTGTCGAGCCTTTTACTTTAACAAAGGAGAGTATCATGAGCGAACAAGAAGGAACCATTGAAAAAATGATGATGCCAAAACCCTTTAAATTTTTCGACAGTCACGGTCATCCCGGTCTTGAGAAAAAGGGTATTATGGAACGGCCAGGCTGCTTTGACATGTGGGCGGGCAACACGGTCGGTGCGAGAACCTTAATGGGGGCACGGGCAGCCCTGGGAGATCCCAACCCAATGTCAATCATCACCAAACCGGAAGAGTGCCCCGAGTTCAGCCCTCAAACATTTATAGACTATATGGACAGATCAAATGTTGAGGCTATGTGTCTCCAGTGTATCCACGGCATTTCGGATCCCTACCCCGGAAACAAAGAGGGATGGAAGTGGTATGTTCCCAATGAATATGTAAAGAAAGAGTTTATCGATGCCTACCCCGGCAGGTTTACCGCAGTTGGCGGCGTACATGCCCGTTATGGAAAAGAAGCCGCGGTAGAAATGGTCTTATCTGCCCACGAATGCGGATTTCCCGGGTGCAAGTTTCACACACCAACCGCAGGATATCCCAATAACCCTGATTTGTATCCGGCCTATGAGAAAATGTCGGAACTGGGTATGCACCTCCAGGTGCATACCGGTCAGGAGGAGCTTCCCGGCACCAGGGCCAAGTATCAAGACCCTGTCTATCTCGATGATGTTGCCATGGACTTCCCCAACCTCAGAATCCTGCAGCTCCACTGCGGTCTTTTTAACAATCCCATGCAGGGCCTCTGGAATGTCATGAAGTTTGAAAATGTATACACGGATATAACCGTGCCCCACCCCACCCTCATGCAATTTAAGTACTACTGGGATCTTGACCACATGCGCGTCCTTGAATTTTTCATGCCTGACAAGGTATTTTACGGTACGGACTTCCCTCTAACATTAACCGTGTATCAGGCAATGATAGACAATATAATGAACATGCCCCTCTCTCTGGATTTCAAGTATAAACTTATGGGCGACAATTTCAGAAAGTTTCTCAACTGGGAATCCAAATCCGATAATCCGTAAGACGGGCAGGTTGTAACGCCTTAAATGTCAACAATCATCACTACCTGCTCTGCACATTTAGAAGGAGGGTTTAAAAAAAATGATTATAGATGTCGAGAAGTGGGAAGCAACATTACGAACTGACTCCGGTCTGGAAGAAAGGCTGAGGCGTCTTACTCCTGAGGGACACCCTGCTACGAAAAAAGGAGATCTGCTCTGTATCAAACTACAGGGCAATGATTCTCTGGTAGTAAGCTGGGATGGATCTGAAATCCATGTCTCTCAGAGAGAAGCTAAAAAACCCTTTTGCTCCTGGACAATGGATGCAAACACATTTAACCAGCTCTTCCTGGGAACGTGCCCTCCCCTGCTGGTAGCCATGAACAATGATCAGGCCAACGTAAAGATGGGCGCTGATCACCATAATGGCTCACTGGCATTAAGTTTCATGGTAATGCTCCAGGAATGCATGGAGGGAGGTGAAGGCAGATGACAAATTTCTTTTCCGATTATCAGCCAAAGAAGACAGTAACCCCGACGACGCAGAAGGAAGTACAGGAGATTATCAGGAAGGCTAACAGGGATCGCACACCGCTGGTCCCGGTAAGTGCAGGAACCAATCTGCAGGATACCCATCTCCCTTCCGTTAAGGATGCCATTGCTGTTGACCTATCACAGCTGAATGACATCACCTACTTTGATGCCAGGAATCGAAATGCTGTGATTGAACCGGGGGTTACCTTCAGTCAACTTGAAGCTGCCTGCGAAGCAGAGGGACTCCGTACACTTACTGCCATTGATGTTCCAGGTAACGCTTCCGTCTTGAGCACCTATCTGGAGATGGTGCCACTCTATGGCTGGCCTAAATACCACCCATGGGAACTGCTTACCATGAAAGGTTTCCGAGCGGATGGCGAACCTTTTGCAACCGGACAGATGGCCATGTCACAGGACCGGCCTGACAAATATTCCTGGGGAGTTTCTCTCGCACAGGTTGCACGTCTCTACTGCCAGGCACAAGGTACCCTGGGTATCATCACCACCGCGGCAGTAACCTTAAAGACCATTGCCCCGGAAAATCAGGTGTTCTTCTTCTCCTGCAAGAACATCAACCAAACAACACGGGCTCTCAAGGCATTTATTGCCACCGAAGAACCCCATGAGATTTTTGCTGCAAATAAGCTCTACCTCGCTGAGCTGTTGGGACAGGAAAACGCTGCAGATCTTCCACCCTGGACCATCGTCATAGTAACACGCGGTTTTGAAAAGGCCGAGATAGCCTATAAGAAAAAAGACCTGTCAGCACTTGCCCGGCAACTGAAGGGCGAACTAACCACCCGGCTCAAAGGGGTAAAAAATGCCGGGGAAAAAATACTGGCCGAGATAAAGAGTCCCACAGGACCTTCATTACACGGAGGAGAAGATACCGGCTGGACGCCGGTAGTAACCATTGCTACTGCCGAACAGATAAAGAAATGTTCCGGCCTTTTTCCCAAAAATTCCGGTGCACTCCTTATGCCTCTTCAAGCCGGTGGCTGCTTCTACTATCAACCTGACCTTCGCTATCCCAAAGGCGAGGAAAAGGCTGCACGGAAGACCTATCAAACCATCTGTGGAAAAATGCTCAAGGCGAATGTCACCTTTCCAAGACCTTCGGCGCTCATAGCCAAACAGGTGGCTGCCCACAACCCCAGTAATTTTAAACTGCTAAAATCTATCAAGAAAGCCGTTGACCCCCATAACATTATGAACCCCAAAAAATTAGGGCTTTGAGGAGGTGAAGATCGTGACGAGAGAAGAACTACTTGATAAAGTACTGTGCTGCAATCGATGCGGGAGTTGCCGTGGCGTTTCTCAGGACACTGTTCCCGACCAGGCTTTCTCCACTCAATGCCCATCCGGCATGACATTCTTCGGAGCCTACGAACCATCTGGAATAATATACAGTGCTCGGGGCCTGACCCTTGGGGCCTTTGAGTGGGATAAGGACATTGCTGACACCATCTATTCCTGCACACTCTGTGGTTACTGCGAAGATCTGTGCAGTCGTGGCTATCGCCATACCCCCACCATCGAAATTCTGGAAGAACTGCGAAGAACTATTCCGGACAACCTGAAACCAAAAAACCTCACCAGGGTTGCAGAGTCCATAACACAGACGGCTGGACACAAGCTCGACGTACTGAGATCATATGGTCTTGCTGACCCCACCGAAGGGAAAAAGGTCAATACACTACTTTTTGCCGATAGAACGCTCATAACCAACAGTAAGACATTAAAAGAGATCGGATTCCTGATCCAAAAGAGCGGGAAAAAGATCGGCTGTTTCATTAATGATCCCCTGCCTCCCGTTGATACAGCACTCCTCAATGCCGGCCACCAGGAGACATTAGAAGAGTGCATGGAAGAAATAGATACACGGCTGGAAACCTACGGAATAGAGCAGGTTATCTGCTACAATCCAGAAAGCCTGTCAGTCTTAAAAAGGTTCAGTAACAGCAGGGCTGAATTTATATCGATCAACCAGCTGTATCAGCAGATGCTCAAAAAGAAACCGCACAAAAAACTGAAACTCCCGGCTGTCACCTACCAGGA
>CALJBY010000132.1 GCA_938024025.1 uncultured bacterium | reverse complement strand
GAAGGCTCCTCCCGGCTCAACAGCTCCTATTTCGGGCAGCAGATGAGAAATGTGTATGACAGCTACGTGTGTTCGGATATCTTTAATTTCAGAGTCGGATCGTTGGAATACGGTGGATGGGATAGTCACAGAAGACAGGCCGAAGGGATAGAACCACAGCTGGAAGATATCTTTGGTGAGGGGAAGGGGTTAGATGTGTTAACCAGTTCAGTAGCACGCGATTTTCCCCAGGACTACAATACTATGGTTATTCTCATTGCCGGAGAGTTTGGCAGACAGCTTACCGCAAATGGAAACCGGGGTACCGATCACGGACGAGGGAATCATATGTTTGTTATCGGTCCCAGGGTCAGGGGAGGTCTCTATGGAGAGATATTTCCCGAGGCCGAAATTCCACGGTATGATGAGACAAGTGCCGACATAGATGGTTTGACCTCTATTGAACGGCTCTTTGGAAGCATTGTAGATTGGATGCAACCGGGAAGTGCCTCGCTGGTGTTTCCACAGATAGGGGCATCTGATTTGGAGCCCGGAGTCGATTTCTCATCACTCCTCATTCCATAGCAGTATACCCAGAAGCGTTACTCGTTAACTGCTGCCCTTTTTACTATTGCGCGATTAGGGCACACGCGGGCGCAGGCACCACACTCTACACAGGTATCAGTAATCCGGTAGTACCACTCATACTCTTCAATAGACTCTGTTGGACAGATTTCCCAGCAGGTGCCACACATAATACAGTTATCGGTTATCACGTAAGCCATTTTACCTTCTCCTCTCTTCCCCAGGTTACATCGCCAGGCCTGTTTGAATGTTCCCAATATTTTCCACTATAAGTGGTAAGATGTCATAGTGGATGATGCAGTATTCTTCACCCGGCTCAAGGTTCATCAGACAACGGGACTGCTCATCTCCCATATTGTAGGTCATGGTTCTTGTTTCATAAACGTGGGGGAACGAGTTGGTACACCAGGCACTTCCCGAAATACCCTGGACCAGCTCACCTGTTTTCCAGGTATAGGTCTTACACAGTCTCATGACTCTGTAAGCATCGGCAACAATCATCACTACATCAGGGTCTTCCACATCTTCCAGTGTCCCGATCACCAGGTACTTTTGATGTTTAAAGATGTGCGGTATCTGCTGATTTACCCGGCGAAAATTCTCGCGTGTTTCGTAGCCTCTTTCCATGCCGATGGTCTGTGACATGCCTGCATCAAATTCGTCCTTTTCAATCCTTCTGTTCCCGATTCCCGAGTAGAGGGCACCTCCACAGAGGCTATTTTTGTTGGTTACGTAAAAGGGTTTGCGTCCTTCCTCCCACACTTCTGCAACGACTGCACAGAGAAAGGATACATCATCCCCATAGGGCTCCACATTTTCGGGTAGTTCATCGCAGAGCTTAAAGGCAATTATTTTTCTCTCATATCCTTCAAGTTCTTTCAGCCGTTTTGCATACTCTCTATTTTTACTCATGTCTTCCTCCTATAGCCACTGTACAAAAAAGTTTTTCATTCGATGTTCGACGTTCATCTTTTTACATCATCACTCCAGTACTCCACCACTCCAGTTTTTCTTCTTATTTCTATAGCATATCCTCAAGATCCATTCCCATCTCCTTCATTTGTTCATCAAGAGACTTTCTGCTCACCCCGCTGTAACCTTTTTTCTGGGCAAAGGTTTCCGCATTTTCAACCACAAAATCGACAATCCCTTCGGGGACCTTCTTTAGAATCTCTTTGGACTCTTCATCCCATTCCATGGTGAAGGTGGGAGCAGAAGGTTGCTCTGTGTCACCTGCCTGATTATCCCTTTTGTCACCTTTATCAAATTTCTTCCAGAACTTTGAATTGGGTGGTTTAGTAAAACCCAGATTTGCCTTTGTATCAATTTGTACGTCAACCAGGAGCTTTGGCAGGTTATCGACGTATTCAATGGGGATAACCACAAAGAGTTCTTCCTGCTTAATGCGGTTAAACATCCTGCCGCCCATATCTCCGAAGGTAACCACCACGTTCTTTTCATACCAGGGTGTGGCAAAGATCTCTCCACAGAGAGAGGTGCCGAACCCCCCGCAGGGTGTAATCCCATCCTGAATGACTCTGCAGCCGGCAATGAGATTAGCATTATGGGGTCTGCACACAACTACAATCCAGTCCACGGTAACCCCCTCTGGCACCTCATCAAGGGGAGTTGCTCCGATTGCCTTTACCATTCCTGGAGGAAGGCTGCGGGTACCCGATTTCAAGCGGGCAGCGCCTTCGTAGGTAAAAAAGTTGCTTGTTGTTGATAAATATTCACCTGAGACGATCTCTTTCTTACCCGGTACCATACCCGCATGATAGGCGCCTACGAGACAGTCGTGGTGATCCGCATCAAAATAAACTTTTTTGCCCTCGTCCATGGCACTATGTATGATTGAGCAGGGTTCCCCGTCTATTGGTTCATATCCATCGGGAATGGTGTCCCGGAATAGACTGATGGCAACCGGTTTTCCCCGGACCTTGCCCTTGGTGATTAGCATTTCA
>CALJBY010000131.1 GCA_938024025.1 uncultured bacterium | reverse complement strand
GGTTTGCAGGGCTTGACAGTGAATTTACCCTTGGACCGCTAATGAAGGTGTTAAGACGTTTGGGCGGGATCAAGCATAGGGAGAAAACCGATTCCAGCTAGAGAGGGTTGTATAGATCACTAAACAAGAGAGGAGTTGAGTTATTATGAAAAGAATGATAAAAGGAAAGACATCGGCTGCTGCTAACAAGAAGAGTACGGTAGATTACAAGATGCCGCTTGCTGATTATCATCCCAATCACGATAAGCATCTCTGTAAGATAGTGGAAGTGAGGAATATGAAAACAGCGGGGAAACTTGCAAAAAATGCTCGCTATATCTGTTTTCTCTGTGGAAGGGCGGCAAAAAACAAATCAAATCTCTGTGAGCCGGTAGAACTCTAGTCCCTTGTGCGCAGTAGCGTATTTAAAAAAGAAAAAACATGGAAAAAGAAACCTATCAGCAAGTAAAAGAAGCTGCGCATAAGCTTGTTTCTGTTTCTGAGACAGCGATTACCGCTTTTGAGCAGTCGTTTGCCAAAATAGTGACCCTGGTAAATGAGAAGTTTGCCCTTGAGACAAAATATATGACTGCGGAGAGTACCTGCGGGCCTCTGTGTGTGGTGAAAGATACCCATAAACAGTTTGGTGAGCTCCTGCTGGCCGTCTATGAATTTCACTTATACGAACACCTGCTGGATGAGTTTTCCTGGTATGTTTCTACCCTTTCGAAAAGAGGGTTTGAAAAGGACTTTTTCACTACCATGATTAAGACCTGGCACATTGCCATCCACAGTGTGATTAAACCTCCCGAATCACATGAACTGGCCCGGCCATTACACTTTTTGCAGGAAAACCTGCCCCTCATTTATGAACAGGTGCACACGGTTGATGTGCCACTCCCCGATGAGCTGCGGCCGTTTGTTGACTTCCTCGTTGCAAAGAAACGAAAAGATGCCGCTGACTATATGCTCTCGTTTCTCAATAAGGGCAGCTCGATTGAGCACCTCTATGCCGATCTCATTACAAACGCTTTGCAGGAAGTAGGAAGGCGCTGGCAAAAAAATGAGATGAGTGTCGTGGATGTGCATGTGGCAACCGACATCTGCCGCTACATTATTATGAGACTGGTGGACAGCATGACTCCCGGAAAGAAGGTACCTTACCGGGCGCTCGTCACCTGCGTTCCCGGCGAAGAACACGAAATGGGTGCTGAACTCATTGAAAATTATCTTGAGATGCAGGGATGGGATGTCTGCTCCATGGGGCACATTGCCCCTGAGGCTGATATTATCCAGGAAATTATCACCTATACACCTGATGTGGTATTTCTTTCTGTCACCCTGGTTGCCAACCTGCCTGCAGCCAAGAAACTCGCTATAAAAATCCGGGAGAAGCTCCCCAAGGGGAAGATCGTTATGGGAGGCTACGGGGCTGTTCTAGCAGCCGGTACCCTTGGCCGGTTTTCTGATTTGGTTGTCCATACCCTTGAGGACGCCCATACACGATCACTACAGCTGGTGGATGCCCATGCGTAGATTAACGGCATTTAAGATGTTACTGCACGACCGTTCGACCACCGCAGGTTCCCTGCTGGGGGTTATTGCGATTGTCTTTTTGGTCGGGCAGCAGCTTTCAGTGCTCTTTGGGTTGTTCACTTTCATGTCCGTGCTCCCGGATCACAGTGGCGCTGACATCTGGATTTGCAGTGAGAATACGGATAATGTGAATGCCACCGGTTCCATACCGATTCGCTATGTAGATCGGATCAGTGGGCTCTCCGGAGTTGAGTGGGTTGAACCGGTCGTGTTCGGCAGTGGTAACTTCCGACGGGCGGACGGGCAGTTCCAGGTAGTCCAGGTCGTTGGGGTGCGGCCTCCCCGGTTTACCCTCGGTCCCTGGAGATTTCATGAGGGTTCTCTTGACGTGCTCTTTGACTATGATGGTATTACCGTCGACCGCTTAGATTTAAAGATTCTGGGATATCCCGAACGCCATCAATGGTATGAAATCAACAATAAACGTGTTCGTATTAACGGGATTACCCAGAGTATCCGTGGATTTGGTGGGACCCTCGTATTTACTAATATGTTAAAAGCAAAAGAGATAACTAAATTTTCGGCTGGCCGGTGCAGTGCTATTCTGGTAAAACTTACTCCCGGCACAGAGGTACCGCAGATGATCGAGCTGCTGCAATCAGTGCTTCCGCGTACTGAAGTGATATCGAACTCAGAGCTTTCATACAAAACCCGCAGCTATTACATTCGCAATACGGGTATTGGCGGGAGTTTTGGATTTTCTACCCTGGTGGGTGCATTAGTGGGTATCGTTATTATTATGTTGACCATGTACACCGGGGTATTACATCGTCAAAAGGATTTCGCTGTGTTGCGTGCTCTCGGTGCACGGAAGCGGGACATTCTGATCATTGTGCTCTACCAATCGCTCATGATTGGCATAGCGGGTATCTTTATCGGGTTTTTACTCCTTGCCCTTTTTCTCAACGGTACCCACGATTCCCGCTTACCGAGCTACATGCCGCAGATAGTACTCATGTACCACGCACTCGGGACGCTTATTCTCTGTCTGCTGGGCTCACTGCTCGCTATGCGCAAGGCTATTAAAGTTGATCCTGCCTCGGTATTTCGATAGGGGATATAGATTCGAAGGAAGGTACGGCAAACTCCATGACACAAGCCATTTTACAACTTGAAGGTATAGCTAAAGACTTTTCTGACGGCAGGGTCTTACGGCGGGTACTTAAAAAACTGGATCTTGCGATTTATGCTGAAGAACTTACCATTATTGCGGGTCCTTCGGAAAGCGGGAAAACCACCCTCCTTTCCATTATGGGTTTGATTTTACAACCCTCCGAGGGGAAACTCTTTATTAAGGATAAAGAAGTGTCACGCTACTCAGAGGATGAGCTGGCTACCGTTCGTATGCGAAATTTTGGTTTTGTGTTCCAGCTTGCAGAATTAATACCCGCGCTGTCTGTAATGGAAAATATTATCATCGCCCAGGCGCTCCAGGGGGCCCGGGTTCCCCCATCGCTCAGGGAGAGAGCAGTTTCCCTGCTTAAAGACTTCGGCTTACAGGACTACGTTCATGGCAAATCTCAGCAGCTCTCTTCCGGGCAGAAACAGCGTGTAGCCATTGCCCGTGCACTCATCAATGACCCACTGCTGCTCTTGTGTGATGAACCGACGTCTGCACTTGATGCCGAGAGCAGTACCATCGTCCTGGATACCCTCAAGCGCATTTCGAAGGAAAGTGGACGGGGAGTAATTATGGTGACCCACGATCCCCGGGTATTCCCCTATGCGGACCGTCTGATAAAAATTGAAGACGGTGCGGTGGGGTATGATTCTAAAACAGATACAAACGAGGAAGTAGCCCCATGAAAAAGTTTTTGAGCCTTGCTGTTATTATCGGTGCTGTTCTGGCCATTTCAC
>CALJBY010000130.1 GCA_938024025.1 uncultured bacterium | reverse complement strand
TTCTCTTTACCCATGCCAATAAGTTGATTTACTTGATCAATGGTGTCTTTCTTCGCCATCGGTGCTCTACTCCTTGTTTGCTACTATAGATGAATGGAATGGTGATCTGAAGCATATTCTTTTTTTCTCTCTAATAGCTTCTGCTTGTCCACAAGGTACTGCTGCATTGCGTTTTCGTCTTTTCCTTCTTCAGCTTCCTTAATCTTAGTGTTTAAAAGCTGGATCTCTTTCTTGAGGCTTGCCGTCTTTATCTTTTGAATGCAGTTTTGAACTGTTTTGGGAATATCAATGATAGATGATCCTTTGATGGACAGTTCAGAAACAATATTCTTCAAAGGTTCTTCCTCCAGGTGGCTAATTAACCAATCGGGTGTAATGGTCTGGTTGCCATCAAAGCACTCTATGATGAAAAGCAGCAGGCGTTTTAGATGCGGTTCTTTGCAATCATGTAGTACCTGTGCCTGCTTGACCTGGGAGATTACCTCAGGGTGCAAAATCATCACCTGCAGTAACAGTTCTTCCGCTTTGTGCTGTTGAGAAGTTTTTATGAGAAGCTCTCGAGCTTCAGGTTTTTTCGGTTTTTCTGTGAACAGTTCGGTTCTGATCACCGGTTCAGTCACTTGTATCATGTGTGATAACTTTTGAATGTAAAGATTCCGTTCAGTGGCATCACGCAGTTCTGACAAACGTGGGGCTATTTCTCGTATAATCTTAAGGCTGCCGCTTATGGTTGAAGAATCATTGTGATTAACTACACTATCGATAAAAAATTCCATAAGGGGAACAGATTGATTGAGCTTTTTTCTGAATGCATCTGCCTTTTCCCGGTGAATGAATGAGTCAGGGTCAAGACCATCTGGAAGCAGAAGTATTTTGGGGGAAATCTCATTTTCCAGGAAAAGAGAGAGCGATCTTAAGGTTGCTTTGATTCCAGCTTTATCGGTGTCAAAGGCAATAGTGACATTCCGAGTAAATCGTTTGAGCAGTTTGATTTGACCATCTGTCAGAGCAGTTCCCAGTGTGGCAACCACATTTTTTATGCCATAGTGATGAAGGCTCAAAAGATCAAAATTACCCTCTACAAGAATGACCGAGTCCTCTGTGCGGATAACGGGTAAGGCTACATTTAAGCCATAGAGGCTACTGCTTTTCTTGTAGATAAGAGAATCGGATGAATTGATGTACTTAGCACTGTCTTCTTCAAGTGCCCGACTGCTAAAACCTATGACGCGCTTATTGTAGTTGCTGATAGGAAAGATAATTCTGTTCCGGAAACAATCATACAAAGTATTTTTTTTGCCGTACTTGAGAAGTCCAACCTGTTGTGCTAATTCGAGAGCGGCACCTTGCTTTTTAAGAAAAGTGAGCAATCCATCCCAGGAAGGGGGTGCGCAGCCCAACCCGTATTCTCTGATAGTTTCTTTGGAAATGTTCCTTTTATTCAGGTAGGCCCGGGCCTTCTCCCCCATCTTTGTCCGGAGACAATTGCTATAATAGGAGGCCGCAGCCTCATTAATCTTTAGAAGCTTTCCTTTTTCTCCCTCTAGTTTTTTTTGAGCAGGGGAAGACTCTCTTTGAGGAAGTTCAATACCACCTTTCCGTGCCAGTTTTTGTGCTGCTTCTGGAAAGGAGAGGTGTTCAAATTTCATGAGGAAGGTAAAAATATTACCCCCCGTATTGCATCCAAAGCAATGGAAGATCTGCTTTGATTCACTTACGGTAAAAGAGGGTTCGTTTTCAGAGTGAAAAGGACAGAGTCCCCTGTAATTAACCCCAAATTTTTTTAAGGGAACATACTCAGAGATGAGGTGGACTATATTACAGGACTCTTTTATCTCTGCTATCTTGTCATCAGGTATGTACGTTGACAACGATTACTATCCCCGCTTAAATGTACCAAGGGCAAAACGTTGAAAAAGCATATGGTAATGAGGAGCCATGCTCTTTATGAAAGATGTGTTGGAGATCGAAAATAGAGAAGTGGAAGTTTACTATTGGTGCAAACGCAATGGAACGTTTTTACTCTTACGAGTCATCCTTACCACGTGCCTCACGTATGTTAAGAAGACACTTGGATTTCCTCAGGGCAGTATCAAACGGTTCACCCGCACAGACCGTACTGCCAACCATCCACTATGAAACCTCCCAGGGAAGGTGCTCGTGCAGCATAATTAATAATACTAAATTCTTAATTATACTCTATTATTTTTACTATGTCAAACTAAAAATGAACCCCCCCAACTCTTTTACCAGTGCGGCCATCGGCCATTAATGCATCTAATTGTCTGTTATATATGAATAATATTTTTTTTGGAGCAGGTAAAACGCTACCATTTAGCTGCCCGTTGGTTCAAATTCCTCAGGCAATCGTTTCCCCATTTCACTTTTTATAAAATGTTCTATTTCTGTGGCTGTTGTAAATTGGCCGATCATGCTGAGAAATCCGTGAGAATCGTGGTAACTGATTGAACGGACTATTTTTTTTATTTTTAAAATACAGAGGGGGTTCATACTGAGTTCATCTATTCCCAGGCCTAAGAGAATGGGAAGATAGAGGGGTTCTCCGGCCATTTCTCCACACATAACCACAGCAATGCCATTGTTGTGGGCAGACTCTACTACCGTTTTGATGATTCTAATTACTGCAGGGTGGAGGGGATTATATAAGTAGGAAACGTGCTCATTTACTCGGTCGATAGCAAGTGTGTATTGAATAAGATCATTGGTCCCTATGCTGAAAAAATCAACTTCTTTGGCTAATAAATCTGCTATAGTAGCTGCAGAAGGAATCTCAATCATGATGCCTATTTTTATATCCGGATTATAAGCAATCCCCTCTTGTTCTAATTCGGCCTTCAATTCTGATAAAATCTCTTTGATTTGGCGCATCTCTTTCATGCCTGATATCATGGGGAAGAGGATCTTGAGTTCACCAAAGGCACTTGCTCTCAGTAGTGCTCTGAGCTGTGTTTTAAAAATACTGACCTCTTTTAAGCAAAATCTGATTGCCCGTAAACCCATAACGGGATTCATTTCCTCTGCCAAATCAGGGCGGGAAAGAAATTTATCACCACCAAGGTCGAAGGTTCTAATCGTTACTGGGTACGGGGCTATCTTTTCAATTACTCTTTTGTAAATGCTTACGTGTTCCTCTTCTGAGGGAAGCTCTTTCCTGTTGAGATAGAGAAATTCAGTGCGATAGAGACCGATACCCTCTGCTCCGTGTTCTTGAACAGAGGAGAGCTCCTCCATGAGTTCTATATTTGCCAGCAGCTTGATATGAAACCCGTCAGGTGTTTCAGCGGGAAGTTCCTTGAATTTAAAAAGCTCTTTTTCCAGCTGTTCATATTTTTGTTTTTTTTCAGAATACTTTCTTAATGTTTCAGCCGTGGGCCGTATAATTATTACACCAATGGTTCCATCGACAATGATGGTTTCCCCACTCTCTACCTCCATGGTGACCTTCTCGAGCCCGACGACAGATGGAATTTCTAACGCACGTGCCATAATAGCAGTGTGAGAAGTTTTTCCTCCTGCATTGGTTACAAACCCCATAACTACTCGGGTATCTAAG
>CALJBY010000129.1 GCA_938024025.1 uncultured bacterium | reverse complement strand
TATGACAGAGCGGTTGAGATGTACGAGCGTGCGTTGAAACTCCAGCCCCGTTTCCCGGAGGCACAAAAAAATCTTACTAGAGTCAAGGGGAGAAGGAATGCTGAAAGGGGAGGCTGAAACGAGGAGACAGAAGCTTCACATTGCGGATTTGGGATTGAAAGATTTCTAGCTTCTGAATTCTTTGGTTTTTCTTCGTGCTCTTCGTGGTTCAGTTTTGATTTTTTGAGATTTGAGTTTTGGATTTGTTTAGAGTTTAGGATTTAGCTTGCCCGGTTAAATGAGTTTTTTCATTTAACTTAGGGTGCTTAGGATTTCTTAATCATGTATTTTATTGCACGATCTGAGTATGTGAAGAAAATACTTTTTAAAAGTTACTATTTCATGGACGTCCCCTAAATACATCCTGTGTCCTGTTTTTTTCTTCGTGTTTCTTCGTGCTCTTCGTGGTTTAAGTTTTTAATTTAAGGCATTTCTTCTTTATCTTCTGACTTCATTTTTTAGTTTCTCTGCGTACTTTGCGTCTTTGCGGTGAGAAACAAGTTTTTAATTTTAGGCAGTCTAGGCATTTTAGTTCATTTCCGGCATTTCTATATTGTTTAGTCTTCCTTCGTGTCCTTCGTGGTTTTATTCTGGGAACTGCCAAACGCTTTCTCTATCAACCGTTGATGTGAAAGGAAGGCTATAGGGGGCAAGTCGTCGATGTCGAAAAAACGAGCTTCTTCCGCATCATCTCCTGCCTGCAGTACTCCACCGAGCATGGTTACCCGGTAACCGAAGATGAGTAGTGCACTATAGAGAGGGCTCCTCTGGGAAAAGAAATCGACTAATTTTCCAATTTCCCCCTCAATGCCGGTTTCCTCCTTGAGCTCACGTAAAACGGCTTCCTCAATACTTTCATCGATTTCTATAAAGCCTCCCGGTAGACACCACGCCCCTTTAGCTGGCTCCACTGCGCGTTTCACTAAAAGTAATTGCCCGTCCTGATTAGGAACGAGCGCTGCAACGGCGGGGAAAGGATTCTCGTAATGAATTCTGTCACAGGTTTGACAGTACCAGTGATTCTTTTCTTGAAATGACTTTTGAATCAGTTTCTCTCCGCAGTAGGAACAGAATCTTTTCGCATCCATGAGCACTCCTTACAGCAGTGTGTGCCGCACATAGCGAGCTGCATTCCTGAAGATACTAACGCCTGCTCCTTCCTCGGGGAGGCGTTCCCGTGTCCAGCGGGGATGGTTGCTATAGTGCAAATATCCTTCCGGATGGGGCATCATTCCGAACATCCTGCCGCTCTCATCGCACACGCCTGCGATAGCATCGACAGACCCGTTAGGATTGAACGGGTAGTCACCGGTTGCTTCCTTATAATCAGTGCGGGTATAGCGCATCACTATCTGTGCGTGTGAATGAAGTTTCTTGAGCACACCCTCATTTTCGACCACGAATTTTCCTTCCCCGTGTCTCACGGGAAGATAGATTTTTTCAATGCCTCTCGTAAAAACACAGGGGCTTGCCTCATTTATTTTCAGGTACACCCACCGGTCTTCGAATCTTCCTGAATCATTGAACGTTAGTGTTGCGCGCTGGACGGTATACTCCTGATCGAAACCGGGCAGCAGACCGAGCTTTACCATCAGCTGGAATCCGTTGCATACACCGAGAATCAACCCGCCCTGTTGTATAAACTGTAAAAAATGATCAAACAGCAGTTCTCCGGTATTATTAATCACCGCATGTTTTATGCGGTTAGCATTTGCCTTGGCGGACCCGAGATCATCTCCATCGAGAAAGCCACCGGGCAGATTGAGGAAGTGATAGTCATTCAGTTTCTTTTCACCATACAAGAGTTCACTGATATGAACGATATCAACCTGATCAAACCCGCCGAGCTCACAGGCATAGGCCATCTCCATCTCGCAGTTGGTTCCGTTACCTGATATGACGATAGCTTTTGTTTTCATTGGTGATTTTCTCAAACAGTACTAAGGGAAGTAATTGGTCAGTTGCGTGTTACAGGTTTACTTCCAACTATTCTCAATGTAGTTAATGAATTAATTTACTACTAAGCATTTCTTTTCAGATATGGTGATGGTAGGAGCGGCTTTAAGCCGCGAATGCATCGCGCATGAATGCGCTCCTACCGAAATCCCAAATATGCCCGGTGGATTCCCGAGGGACATAGATGGTTAACGGGTAAGGTGTACCCTGAGAACCCTAACGGCTGCTTAAAATGCCAGGGTTCTTTTCCACACATCTCTCAGCTCATTACTATCTGCCTTTACCACAGCGGTGCCCTGCAAACCGACAACGGTAAAGGTGCTGTCTGCAACAACACTGCCGATCTCTGCGATGGTATGGCCTTTCATGGTGTCGTGAAAGGCTTCTTTATTGGATGGAGAAACGGTAACAATGAAACGGCTTGCTGACTCAGAGTAAAAGAGGGTGTCATCCCGTGCGATTCCCTCTGCCGGGACCTTTCGAAGGTCGACTGCCACCCCTAGTCCGCCGGCAAAGGCGCTCTCGGCCAAAGCAACTCCTAAGCCGCCGTCAGAACAGTCATGACAGCTTGCAACCAGCTCTAAGTTCATTGCCCGGTTGAGGGCCTGATAGAGGCCCTTTGCACGGGGTCCATCGACCGTGGGAACCCCATTGCCTACCCACCCCAGGGAAGCGTAGTATTCCGATCCGCCGAGTTGATCATAGGTTGTTCCCAGCATGTAGATGACATCTCCAGGCTGCTTCACATCCATGGTTACTGCCTTTCTTATATCGTCTACTTTGCCCATGACGGAAAAGAGAACGGTCGGCGGGATGGAGATCTTCTTATCACCGATCCGGTAATCATTCTTCATGCTGTCCTTGCCTGAGATGCAGGGAACAGCGAAACAGGTGGTGTAGTCATAGAGGGCCATATTTGCCCGCACCAGCTGTGCCAGCTTGTACTCTCCATCAGGATTTTTATCCGATGCAATAGGGTCACACCAGCAGAAGTTGTCAATCCCGGCGACGTGGTTTGGGTTGCCACCCACGGCACAGTAGTTCCTGAGCGCTTCATCGATAGCACAGGCCATCATGTGGTAGGTGTCAATGTCTCCGTAGCGGGGACAAATGCCGTGGCTTACCACCACTCCTTCCATACTCTCCAGGAGCGGCCTTATGACAGCGGCATCGCTGGGACCATCATCACACACGCCTACCAGGGGCTTTACCACGCTTCCACCCTGTACCTCGTGATCATACTGCCTTATCACAGACTCCTTACTGCATATATTGAGCCGGGCGAGCATCTTTTGTAAGGATGGAGTGAGGTCGCGGGGGGAATCAAAGTGAGGCTCTTCATGCTGCGGTACCTTCCACCGGGCCTCCATGGTAAGGGGGGGCACCCCCTGATGAAAAAAGGTCATGTCGAGACAGGCAACGGTCCTGCCATCGTAGAGAACATGAAACATACCGCTGTCGGTAAAGGTGCCGAGTACGGTGGCCTCTACGTTCATTTTCTCAGCGAGTGCCAGGAAGGCGTTGATCTTTTGCGGACTGACGGCCAGGGTCATTCGCTCCTGTGCCTCAGAAAGCAGGATTTCCCAGGGCTTGAGGCCGGTGTATTTAAGGGGAGCCTTCTCCAGGTGAAGCTCACAGCCGCCACTTTTTTCTGCCATCTCGCCAACTGAAGAGGAGAGCCCCCCGGCCCCGTTGTCGGTGATACAATCGTAGAGATGTGCATCTCTCGCGTGCAGCAAAAAGTCTGTCATCCTTTTCTGGGTGATGGGATCACCAATTTGAACGGCGGTAGCAGGTGAATCCTCATGGAGCTCTTCAGAGGAAAAGGTAGCACCATGGATACCGTCCTTGCCAATACGTCCCCCTGTCATGACAATGAAATCACCCGGGGAAATATTTTTAGTATGTGAAGGTTTTCCCCCTAACATGCGGGGCATGATACCACCGGTTCCACAATAGACGAGGGGTTTTCCGAGAAAGCGGTCATCAAAGACAATAGAGCCATTTACCGTGGGAATCCCGCTTTTATTGCCCCCGTGCTCAACCCCCTCCCGCACGCCTTCATAAATGCGTTTGGGATGGAGCAGTCGGGGAGGCAGCGGATCGCTATAGAAGGGGGAGGCGAAACAGAAGACATCGGTGTTGAATATCAGCTTTGATCCTTTTCCTGTTCCAAAGGGATCCCGGTTTACCCCCACAATGCCCGTGAGTGCTCCCCCATACGGATCTAATGCAGAGGGGCTGTTGTGGGTTTCCACCTTAAACACCAGGCTGTAATCACGGTTAAAGGCAATAACCCCTGCATTGTCTACGAAAACCGAAAGGCACCAGTCTTCAGGGAGGTCTGCCCGGATCTTCTCGGTAGATGCCCGAATAAAGGTATCGAAGAGACTTTCTATGACCCGTTCCGTGCCCTCTTCGTCCTGATAGTGAATGATGCCATTAAAAATTTTATGCTTACAGTGTTCAGACCAGGTTTGTGCCAGTGCCTCTATCTCGACATCGGTGAGGCGCTCACCCAGTCCCACCTCCCTTCGTTTGTTCGTAACCGTTTCATCACGTATGTAATTTTGAAGGGCTTTCATCTCATTGAGATTGAGCGCGAGAACACCCTTTTGGCTTATCTCCATCAGCTCTTCGTCAGTTACGTTGAGGTCGACCTCAGCTACCTCACCACTCAGATTATTTTCCTTCACCCGCGGAACAGGAATGTCAATCCCCCGTGAGGGGTCCCACTCGCTTTTGTGGACAATGGTGAAGCGCTCTATTAATTCATTGGCAAGAAGCCCGGTAGAGATTGTCTCAACCTCTTTTCGGGAGAGATCTCCTTGTATGATGCACTGTTTAGAGGTGTAGACCTTTTCCTCGTCTTGAGGTGTTTTACCCAGGACGAGCGCCAGCGCTTCACGGGACGTTCTCCCCACGTTATCAGTAACGCCGGGCCTGAAACCTATTTCGATAATCCAATCAAAATCCCGCGCAAGCGGTTTGTCAATAGCGTAGTGCTGGATGATGGGATCAACAAAGGGGCCTTCTGCAATCCGCTTGAGCTCATCGAACGATAAAACCATATCGAGGGTATAGACATCTATACGCTGTACCCTGTCAACCCGGCAGTGGAAGTCATCCCACATTTTTCCCTTTACCTTTTCACCCCAGGCATCTCTCACCGAAGGCTTAAAACCAACTTCAATTCTATGCACCATAGCGTTTCCTCACGCGCACGAGTAAAAAAACATTCAACCATTAACATAAAGAGGCCTATTTGACAACTGATTTAAATTGTCTTTTTAATTTGAAAAACGTGGTTTTATAGATTATACTTTAGTGTGGAGCTGATTGCTTGATCACTGCTCTTGTGAACCATACAACCCGAGAGAAAATGAAGATGAAAAAGATTGTTCTCATCCTGACTATAATGATTAGTATGCTTTATGGAGGCAGTGTTTTTGCCACATCCGTTATTCCCGGAGAAGTGCTGGTGAAATATAAGACGGGCAAATATCCTAACACTCTGTCCGGAGGACTGGGTAAGATTGGCTGGCGAAAAGTGAGGCTTGCTACCCATGAGAATATGAATCGTGTGATGGGGAACTTACGGGAAAATCCTGATATCATGCGAGTCGAGCCTAACACCTTCGGGCAGTTTCTCGCTGAACCCGATGATCCCTCTTTTGAAAATCAGTGGTATCTTCCCAACATTGAGGCTCCCGATGCCTGGGATAAGTCCTTAGGTGCTGGTGTAACCATTGCCCTGGTTGACTCAGGCGTTGACTTTAACCACCTGGACCTGGCGGGCAATCTCCTCCCGGATGGGTGGGATTTTGGTGACGACGATGATGATCCCGGCGATGAATTCGGTCATGGAACATGGGTATGCGGGGTGATTGCTGCTATCCAGAACAATGGGCTGGGTATCAGTGGTTGTGCCCCTGACGCTAAAATACTTCCCCTCAAGATAAGCCAGGGGAGTACCGATACATTTACTGATGTAGCCGTAGCGGAAGCAATTATCTTCGCTTCGGATGCCGGTGTTGAGATCATCAACCTCAGTTTGGGATGGATAGGTGAGGAGCCGCAGGTGGTGATTGATGCTATCGATTATGCACAAGACAAGGGTGTTCTTTTAGTGGCTGCAGCAGGGAATGAAGAAGGTCCCGTTTGGTTTCCTGCTAACCAGGATGGCGTCATAGGAGTTTCTGCAACTAATCAGGAGGATGAAAGGCGCTTTGGGTCAGCTTTTGGCCCTGAGCTTGATCTGGTTGCCCCGGGAAATCTTATGGTAACTACCAGCAGGGGAGGTCTCTATACCTATGTTTCCGGAACGTCCTTTTCAGCGGCCATCGTTTCAGGGGTTGCTGCACTCTTTGCCTCCCAACACTCCCATTTTACAAGTGATCAGCTCAGAGAGTATCTGATTATGCGTGCTGATGATTTGGGAGTTGAGGGGAAGGATGACCTCTATGGTTACGGAAAGGTGAATGCCCTTGCAACCCTGGATCCGCTGATTAGTTATGTGTTCCCGTCTACCATACTGGGGAGCAGACATGTGCCGTTTGTTTATCTCCTGGCTATCTTCGCTGATGATAACCACTTTGCTCCATTCGCCTCACGGGTTGCCTTTGCGTCAGATTCCCTTATCCCCCTGGGGCCTCCCATCGTTACCTTTCCGCAGTTTTTACTCCAGTTGGTAGTACTGGGAAAGAACCCCATGGAAGAGAATACCACACTGAGTGTGATTACAAAAACCGATGAAATTGAAGGGTATGATGCCATCTCCACAGGTCTTTTTAGGGGAAACCCCTAGATGGGGTAGTGAATCAAACCATGGGGGCTGTCATACGTTTATAAGAGAGACAATTATAACTGACATCAAAGAGTCATTAGATTGATTTTTAAGGTTTTTTGTGGTATAATACAAAATGATAGTGTAATGACCACACGGTAAAAAGAGCTATGCAAAAGATATATTACCTACCTGTGATTTCCGTGACCTTGGGGGTGCTGTGCATGTCTGCCCCGTTGATTGAGGCAGCTGATCCCTATGATGTCATTTCCAAAAAGAACCTGTTCAGGCCTGATAGGCTGGAGTGGATTCTTGACAAACCGGATGGAACGATGCTGGATAAAAAGGTCGACACCAGTAAGCTTGAACTCTACGGTACCATTATCGTTGGAGATAAAAAGAATGCCTTGATTGTCGACAAGGGCACCAAGAAGGAAAAAGGTGGTAAGGGTAAAAACAGGGCTAAGCGTGGAAAAAGCACTACAGGCAAGAAAGCCGAACTGTATGCCCTGGGAGACTATATCGGGGGGTATGTCATTTCGTCAATCAAAGAGAAGCGGGTAGTGCTTGACTACTATGGGGAAAAGGTGACCCTTTATCTGCACGAGGGGAAGGAACCAACCAAGGGGGACGTTACCCCCCTTGATGAAAAAAAGCCTAAACCTAAGGCGAAACCAAGACCGAAATCGGCCGCACAAAGAGCCAAGGAAGCTAAGGAGGCTAAGAAAGGTCTGGGCGCTATGGAGGCTGAGAGAAAGAAGATGGAGGAGCAGCTCGCTGCCGGAAATATCCCCGAGGCACTCGCCAACTCTCCCTTTATGTCGCAGGATAACATGAAAAAATTACTGGAATTCAATAAGGAAGTTATGGAAGAGCTGAAAGACAGCGGGGGAGAACTCGATCAGTCTGCCATAAAAGACAAGGTGGAAAAGTTCAGAGAACGCTTCATGGATGAGATGGGAGGTATGATGGAACAGTAGAATTCTTTCAATCCCCTATCCATA
>CALJBY010000128.1 GCA_938024025.1 uncultured bacterium | reverse complement strand
ATGACGGCATTTTCCACGGTCGCCGGGGTCTTCCCTGTGGCACTGGGGATCGGTGTCGGCAATGAAATGCGGCAGCCAATGGCCGTAGCCATAGCAGGCGGCCTTATTACATCAACCCTCCTCACCCTTTTAATCGTCCCCGTTTCCTATACCTACATGGAATCCCTACGCACCATACCCATTTTCAAGAAACTCGCCAAAAAAGTTTTAGTTGAATCTTAGCAGATTCTGTGTAAAAGAAATAGGGGGCGTTGGTTCCGAAAGCAACTTATTGAGACAACTTTCACATTGCGGGTTTCATATTTAAGATTGGAGCAATGGAGTGTTGGAGTACTGGAGCCAATACATTTCGGATTTTGGAATGAAAACTGGAGTGGTGGAGTACTGGAGTGTTGGAGTAGTGGAGTAATGCCTGTTTTTTTAATTTAGGCATTCTAGGCAATTTAGCTCATTTTAGGCATTTATTCTTATTCTTCGTGTCCTTCGTGGTTCAATGTAACGACTTAAAGGAGATACCAATGAATGAGATTTCATCTAACGGGACGTATGGATGGAGAGGAAAAGTACTCAGGGTTAATCTCACCCGGGGTGAACTCCATGAAGAAGAACTTTCTGAGGATTTGAAGAACGGCTATATCGGCGGGGCAGGGGTCAATGCGCGACTGCTCTACGATGCCCTCCGGGACAACATTGAGGTTGATCCCCACAGTCCGGAAAACCCCCTCATCTTCGGTTTCGGCATACTGGTGGGAACCTCATTTCCCTGCACCTCCCGCTTTACGGTTACGGCAAAAAGCCCGGTAACAAACATCTTTGGAGATTCCAACGCGGGGGGGTTCTTCCCGGTACGGATTAAGCAGGCCGGCTATGACCACATAATCATAGAGGGGAAGTCAGAAACCCCTGTGGCCCTGCTCATTGAAAAGGGGAAAAAGCCGGAGCTCATTGACGCAGAGAATCTCTGGGGTCTTGACACCTACGAGACCGACGAAAAAATACATGAACGATTCGGCGACTGTGAGTCAGCCCGCATCGGGCCTGCCGGCGAAAACCTGGTTACGTACGCAAACATCTTCTCGGGTACTAAACGGGTGAGCTGTAACGGCAAGACGGGGATGGGCTGTGTCATGGGATCAAAAAAGCTCAAGGCCATTATTGTTAAGTCTGACGGCACCGTACCCGTGGCTGACAAGGAGAAGTTTGACGAACTTGCACAGCAGTACCGTAAGGTCTGGGGGCAGGGCAATGCTCTCTATGCTCACAAGGAATACGGCTCGCTCATGCTTATCGCCCAGAGCGGTGATCAGACACGCATACAAAACCAGCAGGAGCGTATCAACCAGGAACAGCTGGCACATTATGATATTGATGAACTGGTAGATCGATACAAGGTCGGTCAGGTTTCCTGCTACCAGTGCCCCGTTGCATGCACCCAGAAGTGGAAGGTACCCGATGGAGATTATGCGGGCGAAATGTCTGACAAGCTGGAGTTCGGGCATTACACCAATATGGGGCCACTGCTTGGTTTGTTTGATTTTCCTTCCCTGGTGCACATCACTGACCGGATCAATCGACTCGGGATGGATTGCATAACATTCGGATGGATTGTGGCAATGGCCATGGAGTGTTACCAGCGGGGGATTATAACAGAGAAAGACACGGATGGCATCAAGCTCGAGTGGGGAAATGTGGAGGTCATTTCAGACCTCCTGGATAAAGTAGCACGACGGGAGGGATTCGGAAAGCTCCTCGCTGAGAACATGCCAAATATACTGGCAAAGCTTCCTGAAGCGGCTTCCCCCTACGGCTTTCACACCAAGGGACTCTCCTTTACCTACAACTGCAAACAGGGCATTGCCATGAGCCTTGCCTCATCAGTCGCCACCCGTGGTGCAGACCACCTGAAAGGTCATCCCTTCGCCGCCATGATCGGTCTGGAGGAGATGCTCGAACGGGTTTTCGGGAAAGGGATTCCCCAGGAGATGCTTGACCACGCAAGTCCGGTTGCAAAAGGACGGGTTGTCTGGTGGAGTGAAAACTACAAGATGCTCATGGATTCTCTCGGGCTCTGTTTCATTCCCGTTGTAGGCTGCGACGTCTTTGGTGATCCGATTATTCTCTTTGAGGAGATGGGGGCAATGTACCAGGCAGCTACGGGTAAAGACCCGGGGACACTCTTTGAAGCCACAGAGCGGGCCTACCAGGTAGAGAAGTGTTTTAATGCTCTACTGGGTATTACCAAAAAAGATGACATCCGGCACGGGACACGACGCGGTGATGATGATCCCATCCACCACCCCGGCATGCTTCAAGAATACTACCATTATCGCGGGTGTTCACAGGAGGGTGTGCCCACACGGAAGAGATTAGAAGAGATCGGCCTCACCGATGTTGCTGAAGACCTTGCACGGGCAGGGAAACTGGAAGAGGGTACCAGTCCCGCACTTAATGACCTGTTAGCAAAGGGCTAGAGATCCAAGGAGAGGGGTTCCTGGATAGTGCAAGCACGAAAGGTGTGGCAATCTCATGGCGTGATGGAGTAATAAGTAACAGGTTACGGGTTGCAGAAAAAAGAAAAAAATGAACATCGAACATTCAACATCCAACGTCGAATGATGCATGTAAAAAAGCAATGTTACCTGCCGACTCGTCCGCGTTGCATGCCCAGCTCGGAAAGGTTTTTTGTATCTAAAGGTTTGTAGGATTGGAAAAAAGAGATCTAAACTGTTAGACTTTGTTCAGTATGGGGGGTTGAAGGCGTTTGTAGCTGTCATTCGATTTCTTCCTCTGAATATTGCTGTGCTAGTGGGAAGGTTTATGGCCTATGCAGGCTATGTTATTGACAGAAAACATCGCACCATAGCGAGTGAAAACCTTCGCACTGCCTATGGTGATGACCTGTCTGACAGGCAGATAGAAAAGATCATACGGGATCTCTACCTGCACCTTGCATCGGTCGGGATCGATTTTGTGAAGCTGCCGCGGATAGTCAACTCGAGTAACTGGCAGAACTACTTTGAGGTAGAGGGGCTGGAATTTGCAAGAAAGGCGCTTGAAGCGGGAAAGGGTATTATATTTCTGACGGGACATGTGGGAAGCTGGGAGGTCCTGGGCTGTGCGATACAATTTCTCTTCAATCAGCCCGTGCATACAATTGCAAAGCATATGGAAAACCCTTTCACGGACAGGATTATTACGAAGCTGAGAGAGGATGGTGGCCAAAAGATCATCTTTGCTGAGAACGCTGCTCGTGAAATGATAAGGGTGCTCAAACACAATAAGCTGCTGGGAATTCTTGTTGATCAGAATGCGAAGGAGAATAGCATCTTTGTCGACTTCTTCGGACAGAAAGCTGCGACGACACGATCTGCCGCAACGCTTTCCCTCAAGATGGGCGCACCGATTATCATGCTCTTTGCGAGAAGGATAGCCGGGCATTACAAGTTCAAGATTTCAGTAAGCAAACCAATTGAAATAGAGAAGACAGGCAATTTAGAGAAGGATGTTTTTAATCTTACACAGCTCTATACAACGATAATAGAATCTCACATACGGGAAAACCCCCACGAGTGGCTTTGGATTCACCGCAGATGGAAGACGAGACCGCGCAGCGCTTGAAATACACAGAGGGATTTCACAACACCTTTGATGATCAAAAGCTTCCCGTTCACCCCGCCAACAGCTTGACAGGGAACAAACACAAGGAGAGTATTGCCCCATGAAGACATTGAGTTACAGTCTCCTGGCGGTACTATTGAGAATAGTATTTTTTTTAACTAATGCTTTGCCGGAACGTGCTACCTTTATACTTTCAGAAAAGCTTGCGTTGCTTTTTATGTTTTCAAGCAGGCGCTATAAAAGGAGAATAAGAAAGAATCTCCAGTTTGCTTTTGGATCGTCTTGTGACGACCAGCAGGTGCACGACCTTACAGGCAAGGTGGCAAAAAATCTGGGGCGCATCTTTGCTGAAACCCTCCTTTCGGGCACCAAAAAAAGGGGTACCATCCTTGACAAGATCAGTGTCCATGGAATTGAAAATCTGGATCATGCCCTTTCGTGTGGAAAGGGCGTTATGGCAGTAAGCGCCCATCTGGGGAATTTTACCCTTATAGATGTTAAAATGATCAGCACTGGTTATCCTTTTACCATGCTGGTAAAGGAATCTAAGTATCCGGGCATCGCCAAGATTTCCCGCGAAGTTCAGAAAAAGCAGGGTGGTCAATTCATTTATATGGACCCCTGGCCAAAAGCACTCCGTCAGATTATGAGTTCCCTCCGGAACAATGAAATTGTTTGCCTGCTTGCTGATGAGAACAAGAAAGATTCGGAAACGGTAGTGGATTTTTTTGGACATCCCGCACCAACAGCGGAAGGACCGGCCGTACTCTCTTTGAGAACAGGAGCTCTCGTTGTGCCCATTTTCATTGTTCGCCATACAGATTCCTCCCACACAATTTTTGTCGAACCCCACCTTACTCCCCTGCTCACCGGCAACAGGGCTGAGGATATCTTCACCATAACCACTGCTTATACCAACGTCATTGAGCACTATGTTAGAAAGTATCCAGACCAATGGTTCTGGGTTAACAGGCGATGGAAAAAGGGAAAGATAAAACATCGAAAACCCAATAGAACGGCGAAAAAAAGCACCATGCATGCCGGGGAGTCTCATTCGTCACAGTGATGACTGGGAAGGCAGCAGCAGAGAAATGCTTCACCGTCACCAGTGAACTGGTTGACCATTAGTATGAGTGAGCACATCGAGCAGGCCACTGTCCTGCAGAATCCAACCCAATGGAACAGACCGAAGAAGATTTCCTCACCTTTATTACAGTTCGGCAATAGAAAACAGGAGATGCTCCACGAACGAAGCAAGTGAAGATGTTTTTCAAGGTATGTTACGGTATGAGGGTGCTATGAACCACATCTGTAGGGTTTGCCAGTCTTCCAACCTGCACTTTCTTTTTACCATTAACAAGAGCCGTTTTGTGCGCTGCCACACGTGCACCCATGTTTTCCTGGATAGTACGTATGATGATGATGCAATCAAACAGATGTATGAACGGTACGGTGATGATAAAGGAAGGACCTATTTACAGGGTATTAATGCAGACGTTCTCAACACGATTGACACCTATTTGCGTTCATGCAGGGAGTACTGCCGTACTGACAGTTCACCATTACGCTTGTTGGATATAGGCTGCGGAACAGGAGCGTTACTCAATCGGGCAAAAAAACTGGGGTTTGCCATAGAGGGGATTGAGATCTGTGAACCCCTGGCGAAGGATGCTGCGGGGAATGCAGGGTGTCCCGTTCATAACACCCTGGTAACCCATGTAGCGCTTCCCGAGGACAACTTCGATATTATTGTCATGTATGATCTTATTGAACACTTGCAGGACCCTGTAGGAGATATGAACATTATTTACCGGTTACTCAAAAAGGGGGGTATCCTCTTCATTCTGACTCCCAATGACAATGCCTTACTGCGTAAAATAAGCAGGGTTTTGTACCGTGCCAGTCTCCATTGTTTCAGTAAGCCAATGGAGCGGTTATACTATTCGGATCATTTGTCATATTTTACCCCCAAAAGTATCAGTGCTTTCTTGAAACGATTTGCTTGTGAAATTGTCCTGCTGGAAACCAGAAACCAGGAATTGAGCAGACTGGAATTACCCTGCATCTCCAGGTGGGGAGTGAGAACCGTTTTTCACTTTTCTGAATATTTTAGTGACCTGGGAGGGAAGCTAGTAGTATATGCAAGAAAAGTATAGATGATTCTCATTGACTCTCCCGTCGAAATATATATGATTAGGGGCACTTTATCCTGATCAGTCACTTTTTTTTTGCCTTTTCCATGAAAGCAACACACCCCCCTCAACAGAACTAAAGGGTCCTTAAAGATCATGAAGAACAGAGTTGTCATAACGGGATTAGGCGCTATTGCTCCAACGGGAATTGGTAAAGAAGATTTCTGGAATTCCTTGATGCGTGGTGCTTCCGGAGCACGAAGAATAAGCTTTGCAGATTGTGATATGGAACAGTTCGGTTCGCAGATAGCGTGTCCGGTGGATAACTTTTCCTTAACCGATTACATTCAGGCAAGTAAAGATTTGCGTTTTCTCGGGAGAACATCACAGTTTGCAATGGCGGCAACCAAACTGGCCCTGGAAGATGCTGGTATTGAAGTTGAGTTGAGAACAAACGGAAAGAAAGAACAAAACTATCGTTTAAAGAATATAGATCCTTATGAAGTTGGGATTATCCTTGGTATAGGGTCGGAGATATCCGATATTAGTGAGAAATCATTCAAAAAACTGTTTACCCACAAAGGCCCCCGGAAAAACTTTCCCTATGAACTTCCACAAACACAACTGAGCTGTGTAACCGGTAATATCTCAAGAAAGTTCGGCATCAACGGCAATACGTTTACCGTCGCTACGGCCTGTGCTTCAGGTCTGGATGCAATAATAGAGGCATACAAGCATATCCACTACGGTGATGAAAGGATTGTTATTACAGGAGGGGCTGAAGCCTCCATTACACCGTCAGTCTTCGGTGGGTTTGTCGCCGTTAATGCCTTGAGTAAACGTAATGATGCACCGGAAAAGGCCTCGAGACCGTTTGACAAAGGAAGAGATGGTTTTGTTATGGGTGAGGGTGCCGGGATTGTCATTGTGGAGGAGTTGACCCATGCCGTGGAACGAGGGGCCCCTATTTATTGTGAAATAGTAGGATGTGGCAGGACCAATGATGGTTACCACATAACGGCACCGAACCCCTCGGCGATACCCCAGTCTGAAGCTATGAAAAGGGCATTGAGGAGAGCCAACATTGATCCAGCGGACATTGATTATATCAATGCACACGGGACCTCAACCGTGGCAGGTGATATCATGGAAACAAAAGCAATTAAACAAACCTTAGGGGACCATGCAGGGAAGGTTCATATTAGCGCGACAAAATCAATGATAGGGCACTTGTTAGCCGCCAGCGGCAGCATGGAAATCATTGCTACCGCCATGATGATAAAGGAAGGGGAAATGCTCCCTACCATAAACCTGGAAATGCAGGATAGTGAACATGGTTGTGATTTACAGTACGTTCCCCACCGCCCGCTTAAAAAGACAATCACCTTTGCATTAAAGAACAGTTTCGGATTTGGCGGATATAATTCAGTACTGGCATTGAAGCGGTTTGCCTAGTCCACTCAAAAAAGATCATCGAAAAAAAGGCAGTGCCACAATAGGTTCTGCCTTTTTGCTGTTGCGGGTTTACCGGGAGCATCATGGTCCGGCCGGTGATACCAGGTGAATTAACTAAGGAGGTGCATAGCGATTATGATTAGAACAGGCACATGTATACCTGTTCGGAAGTATGTACTAACCAATGAGTAAAACGTTTACAGCAGGGTTGATTGTGTTTGCACCCCATGCTTCAGATTTTTGTCAGATGCGGCAAAGAGGGCAACCGCACCAATCACTGTGCACGTTACATAGTGGAAATTTCTCGAGAGGGCCCTTTTGAGTCCTTCCTCGGTATCATGGTTATTGTGGAAACTGCCCAGCGCGTTGTAAAGTGTGAGCACCACCCGTGCGGAATAGCTCAGGGGAACATCCCTGCCGAGGATAGTGCTGCCGAAGAGCACTCCCCCCGGCGCCAGGGTTCCTTTGAGATGTGCAATGACCTTCTCTTTTTCGGGAAAGCTGCCAGGCAGGCAGTGGAGCACATAGTTGAGAGAGATGCTTTCAAAGGGGTGGCTTATTGCGGGAAGGGGCAGGAAAAGATTGTGCCTGATGATATGCGGTTTAAACCTCCTGAGCCGGCGCGCAGCCCAGGTAAGGCTACCGGGGCTGAAATCAAGCAGGGTCAATTCCCATTGTTTCATTGATCGATCACCAGATTGGTTCTCCAGGGGGTTACATCGATGGGGGAGGTAGCCTGTTCCGCACCCCGCTTCAAGGTGGGTGCTGGCGGCATAATGTTTGTAGTGTTCTTCCATGTAGAAAGAAGGACATCTCCAGATAAAGGGATTCCATATGCTATAAACCCCCACGTCATAAAAAAAGAGAACGGGCGCACTATAGGGACGAACCGCTCGGTTGATTTCTTTTTCCCATTGTGGGGTGTTCATATAAACCTCAGATGATTGCTGTATAGTCCGTTTCAGCTGCTGAGCGGCAGCACGGGGTGAATCGGACCCGGGTAAAGGGTAGTCGATGGGGAGGAGCTCTGCTTTGTTTCAGGGAGAGAGGTCTATGAGGCCCAGGCGCAGTGCATATTTCGTTAAGCCTGTCCGGTCCCGGATATTCAACTTTTTCATAATGTTTGCCCGGTGGTTCTCAACGGTCTTCGGACTTATATAGAGCTTTTCCGCAACCTCTTTAGTTGCACATCCCTCGGCAACAAGGCGCAGCACTTCTTTCTCGCGGTCACTCAACTTACCGTAATTAACAAAGTCACTTTTTCCTCCGGAAACCTGGGTAAATTTTTCCATTACCTTTTTAGAAACGGAAGGATCAAAAAAAACCATTCCTTCATGTGATTTCCTGATTGAATAGATGAGTTCCTGGCTGGCCGAATCCTTTAATACGAAACCGGAGACGCCCAGCTTCAAAAACTCATATAAAAACTGGTCATCGGAATAACTGGTGAGTACAATTATTTTAATCCGGGGAAGACTCTTCTTTATTTTGCCGGCTACCTGCACACCGTCCATATTGGGCATTGCAATGTCGAGCAGGATAATATCCGGGTTGTGTTTTTTTGCAAGCTCCAGCGCTTCAATGCCATCAGCTGCTTCCCCGACCACTTCCATATCGTCCTCTTGTGCAAGGAGCATCCTCAGTCCCTGGCGGAAGATGGTGTGGTCGTCAGCAATGATTATCTTAATTTTTTCCACTTCTCTTCTCCTTGTTTTTCTTAGGAATCTCCAAGCGGATCACGGTTCCCCTGCCTGATGCCGACTTAATCGTTACCTTGCCCCTCACGAGCGATACACGCTCCTTTATGCCCAAAAGCCCCAAACCGCGGTTGACCTCCTGTGATGACAGTGTTGTCTTTACGTCGAAACCAACACCGTTATCTTCGACCGTTGTTATAATACTTGAGGGGGTATCGATAAGGTTTACACTCAACTGAGGCGCACGTGCGTGTTTTGCAATATTGTTTAAGCTTTCCTGTACCACGCGGTAAATTACCTGTTCGATTTCTAAGGGCAGCCGTTCTTCGAGCTCACAGGAATTAAATTCAGCGCGTATGCCATAAGAGTTTTGAAAGTCATCTATATATGACGAGAGAGCTGCCCGCAGACCTAAGCTATCTAACACCGAGGGATGTAAATTGGTGCAGATTCTTTTTATCTCACAGGATGTTTGATCCACTAATTCAGTTGACTTCTGAATCAAACTGCTAATGGTTTGCGACGGGGTGGGCAGATGTTTTCCGATCATTTCAAGGTTGATTTTCAAGGTTGACATTAACTGCCCTGCTTCGTCATGTAACTCTCTTGATATTTTCCTCCGTTCTTCTTCCTGGGAAACGATGAGCTTCAGGGTAAGGTGCTCCAGTTTTGCCCGCTCCTGTGCAATTTCCCGGCTTGCATTCTTCACCTCTTCGAAAAGCCGTGCATTCTCAACTGCTACACCAATGGTGTTCCCAATCGATTTTAACAGTTCCTGATCCTGTTTTTTAAATCGAATCTCTTTTCCATCGCCGATGAATAAAATACCGACAACCTTGTTTTTTGATTTTAACGGCAGACACATAAACGCTTGTAACCCGGAAGGATGGGTTGCGAGCTCCGGCAGCCGATGGATTCCCGGGCTGTATGTATGAGCAATAATTATCTCTCCCTGCTGTGCGGCGTGTCCTATAATGTTTTGTGCCGGATTGAGTTCGTGGTTCTTTTCCCCCCTTCGGGACTTCTCTTTTGTATTCTTATAAGCGGCTAAACTCCAGTGGGAGTTCTCCGGCAAAAATATTGCGCCAACCTCAGCATTGGAGGTATCCATAATAAACCCTAAGGCTGAGGAGAGAATTTTCTTCAGATCAATGGATTGACCGATAATACTGGCAATAGAGTTAAGCAGGATGAGTTCCTCGTTCTGCTGTCTGATCATCTCCTCAGCTTCTTTACGGTCGGAAATGTCTCTGATAATTGCAGTAAAGAGAGCATCCCCCTGAACCATAAAGGATGAGATGGAAATCTCATGGGGAAACAGCGTGCCATCTTTGCGTACTCCCACGACTTCCATGGTTTTCCCCAGGCGTGACTGCTTACTCTTTACGAGGTGTGAAATGCCTTGTTTATGAACGGGGGAGGTCTGTTGAGGGATAAGCATGGAGAGATTTTTGCCCATCACCTCATCTTTCGTGTACTGAAATATTTCTTCAGCCTTTTGATTAAATTCTACTATTT
>CALJBY010000127.1 GCA_938024025.1 uncultured bacterium | reverse complement strand
ATCAGGAGAAGACTTGTAAAAAGGAGGTGCTACCCTGCGGTCATATCCCCTCTCGGCATAATCGATTGCATTTACTCCGACCACTTCTCTGCAGGCCCTGATACATCGTCCGCAGAGGATACAGAGATCATCTTCCCGGGGGTTTAAACGTTCTGGTCTGCTGACTCCCAATTCTCTGGCAAGATCTTTGATGCCTTGAGCCTCGGGTGCTTCGGCCAACAAAAGTTCCAGTACCAGGCGACGGACTTTCTGGACCCTTGCAGTGTCAGTTCTTACTGACAAGCCTTCTTCCACCTTGTAGGTACAGGAGGTGGTGAGATCAGTTGTCCCATTTTTTGCAACTTCCACTACACACAGCCTGCATCCTCCATAGGGCATTAAGGCTTCATGATGGCACAGGGTTGGGATGTAAATGGAGAGTTTCTCAGCCGCTTCTAAGACGGTTGTTCCTTGAGCTACCTCTATTTCCTTATTATCAATAGTAAGTTTTACCATGAATGCCTCTAGTACAGAGTATCTGAAATTCTATTAATAGAATTTGGTTATTAATCTGTTATCAAAAGAGTAAAGTTATTATATGAAATCAGAAATACGAAACAATATCAAAATCGAAATTTTCTAAATTCAAAACAAAAGCATTCTCATGATTTGGGTTTCTATTTTGGTCATTCTTATTTTGATCATTTGAGTTTGTTTCGAGTTTCGATATTGGGATTTCTGATTTCCCCGTCTCATAAATGAGACGGGGTGTTAGGTTACAATTGCGTCAAACTTGCAAACTTCAAAGCAGGCACCGCACTTAATACATTTATCAATAAGAATGTGATGAGGTTTCTTCTTTTTGCCTGAAACGGCCTCTTGGGGACAGGTCCGGAGGCAGGCTCCACAGCCGGTGCACTTATCTTCATCAATGGAATAGGTAATCAGGGATTTGCACACACCGGCGGGACAGCGCTTTTCTTCGATATGGGCCTCATACTCATCTCTAAAATAGCGCAGGGTTGCCAGTACTGGATTGGGAGCTGTTTTACCAAGACCACACAGGGCGCCATCCTTTACGACTTCGGCCATCTGTTGAAGATAGTCAATATCTCCTGGTTTTCCCCGGCCGGCCGAGATATCTTCCAGTATCTCTTTCATCCTGCGAATGCCCACGCGGCAGGGGACACATTTCCCACATGACTCATCTTCCAGAAACGAAAGGAAATATTTTGCAACATCAACCATACAGGTTCGGTCATCCATCACAATCATGCCCCCGGAACCCATAATGGAACCTGCTTTCTTTAGCTGGTCAAAATCCACGGGGAGGTTGATGAGCTCTTTGGGAATACATCCTCCTGAAGGTCCTCCGGTTTGTACTGCCTTAAATTTTCTTCCATTGGGAATACCCCCACCTATCTCAAAAATTATTTCCTTCAGGGTAACACCCATGGGTACTTCAACCAGACCTATATTATTAACCTTTCCTACCAGGGAAAACACCTTTGTTCCCTTACTTTTGCTTGTCCCAATACCACTAAACCACTTGGGCCCCCTGGAAATGATGGCCGGTACATTTGCCCAGGTTTCCACGTTGTTAATAACCGTTGGCTTTCCCCAAAGACCACTCACAGCGGGGAAAGGGGGACGGGGCTTAGGTTCACCCCAGTTGCCTTCTATAGACTGGATAAGGGCCGTCTCTTCACCACATACAAATGCACCTGCTCCACGGTTAATCTCTATATCGAAATCAAACCCTGATCCTAAAATCCCATTACCTAAAAGGCCCTCTTTCCGTGCCTGATGAAGGGCGAGCTCAAGCCTTTCTATCGCAAGGGGATATTCTGCCCTTACATAAATAAATCCCTTACGAGCACCAACAGCAAATCCACCAATGAGCAGCCCCTCTATAATACTGTGGGGGTCTCCTTCCAATATACTGCGATCCATGTAGGCCCCTGGATCTCCTTCATCTGCATTGCAGATGAGGAATCTCTCTTCTGAGTGTGTTCCACGGCAGACTTCCCACTTAAGGCCGGTTAAAAATCCGGCGCCACCTCTGCCTCTCAGCTTACTCCTCTTGATCTGGGCAATGACCTTCTCGGGGGTTTCCCCTTTAAGAATGTTGGCTAAAGAAAAATAGCCACCCTTTGCAACGTATTCAGCAATGTTTTCCGGATCAATATAGCCGCAGTTTCTCAGAGCAATCCTTTGCTGTTTCTTATAAAACGAAAGACGTTTATAGGGTGCAAGAGATGCCAGGTAAGCCGGTATTTTCCCCTTGGCATATTTTTTACGGGTATCATCTAAAAGAAATTCCTCCTGATCGATGCGTGCCATCATCCCTTTTTTTAGTTTCCCGGTAACCAGACCATTTATGATCTCACCTGCCTTAGCAGGTTCCACCCGGTCAAAAGTAATCCTGGGATATCCTGGTTTGAGTACGTCTACCAGTGGCTCATGTTGACAAATACCAATACACCCGGTCTTCTGCACCATTACATCGATCTTCTTCTTTTTCACTTCTCTTTGTAAAGCCTGCCAGACTTCATCTGCTCCAGCAGCCTGCCCGCAGGTAGCCATTCCCACCATAATTTTAGTTTTGGAGGGAAAAAGAGACTGCATTCCTTCTTCTCTTAACTTTTCTAACTTGGTTAAGCTATTCATTTCGTCACGTCTTTTCCTAACGATACTTTTTTAAGGTCGCAGACAGCTTTTCCTGGGTCATGGATCCATAGGTATCTTCATTGATGCACACGACCGGGGCCAGACTAC
>CALJBY010000126.1 GCA_938024025.1 uncultured bacterium | reverse complement strand
GGGCTATATCATCAAACAGTTTTTGCACAATCTTTTTACTGCTAATCACCCTGAGCGACTGGCGCCGCGCATGCAAATCGCCCCGTTTACCCCACGTGATCATTTTATCAGCAACTTTGCGCAGTTCTTTTGCCTTGGCATCAGTGGTTTCAATTTTTTCAAATTCCAGGAGGGAAGAAACCATGTTTCTTAAAAGAGCCTTACGGTGACTAGCGGTCCTCCCAAGTTTTCTTCCTTCTTTAAGATGTCTCATGTAATCATTCCTTCTCGCTCTATTTCTTTTTGGTCTTCTTCTTGTTTTCGTTTTCCCGATCTTTTTCCATGGCGGGAGGGAAACTCTCAAGCTTCATTCCGAGGGAGAGCCCCATTTCAGTCAAGATCTCCTTGATTTCATTGAGTGATTTCCTGCCGAAGTTTTTTGTCTTAAGCATTTCTGTTTCAGACCTTTGTACGAGCTCCCATATCTGCTGGATATTAGCATTTTTCAGGCAGTTAGCAGACCGTACGGAAAGCTCCAATTCCTCGATGCTCCGGTAGAGATTTTCATTAAACTTCGGTTTGTCCTCAACAGGTTCAGGCCCCATGGCAATCGGTTCTTCTTCAAAATTGATGAAGATCGTTAACTGGTCCTGGAGGATACGCGCTGCATAGGCTATAGCATCGTCTGGTCGTACGCTTCCATCAGTCCATACCTCCAGACTTAACCTGTCATAATCAGTGACCTGGCCTACGCGGGAATGGGTTATTTTATAATTAACTCTTTTAATGGGAGAAAAAATGGCATCAATGGGAATAGTGCCAACCGGCTGCATGTCTTCTTTATTCCCTTCAGCAGGAATATATCCTTTTCCATGTTTGACAACCATTTCCATGTCAAGTTCCCCGTCTTTTGACAAGGTGGCAATGTGCAGTTCCGGATTTAAAATCTCGACGTTATTGGTGGTTATAATATCACCGGCCTTAATCTCTCCCTCGTTCTTTCCTTTTATTCTAATTGACTCAGGACCGTCAGAGAAAAGCTTCAGTCTCAGCTCTTTTAGATTTAAAATAATGTCTGTCACATCCTCTCTGACTCCAGGAACTGTAGAAAATTCATGAAGGACGCCCTTAATCCTTACCGATGTTACGGCTGCGCCTTGAATTGCGGAAAGCAAAATCCTGCGCAATGAATTTCCTATGGTATTGCCAAAACCTCGTTCCAATGGTTCTGCGACAAATCTGCCATAGACGTCGGTTAAGGTTTCTTCTTCTGGTTCTAGTCTCTTGGGCTTTATTAAACTCTGCCAGTTCCTATGCATATTCGAGCCTCTTACAACAGGTTATGTAGGTTAAATTTGTCTGCTCAAAAGCTCAACGATCAACTGCTCTTGAATGGGGATAGTAATCTCTTCTCTGTTGGGAAGTTCTGAAAGCGTTCCCTTGAAATGTTCCTTGTCCAACGTAAGCCAACGAGGAACTCCCCGCCGTTCAACAGATTCAAGGGCTTCAACAATGCGGTTTATTTTCCTGCTTTTCTCCTTTGGTTCGATGGTATCCGCAGGATTAAGCAAATAGGAGGGGATATCAACCAGTTTACCATTGACCAGGAAGTGTCTGTGGCATACCAACTGCCGTGCTTCATTCCGGGTGGTGGCAAAACCTAACCTAAAGACGACGTTATCCAGTCGACGCTCAAGAAGAGACAAGAAGTTCTCTCCGGTAACACCTTTCTGGCGGGAGGCTTTTCTAAAGTACCTCCGGCACTGTTTTTCCAAAATGCCGTACAGTCGTTTAACCTTCTGTTTCTCCCGCAATTGATTTCCATAGTCAGAAAACTTGCTGCGCATACGTCCGTGCTGCCCTGGAGCATAGTTTCTCCGTTCAATCGCACACCGATCGGTATAGCATCGTTCTCCTTTAAGGAATAGTTTTAACCCTTCCCGGCGACATTGTCGACATTCGGGACCTCTGTATCGTGCCACTAGTGCCTCCTCAATTACACACGTCTTCGTTTTGGCTGTCTACACCCATTATGGGGAATTGGTGTTACATCACGTATCAACCGTATGTTCAATCCCATGGACTGGAGAGAGCGCAGTGCAGCTTCCCTCCCAGCGCCTGGCCCCTTAACGTAGACCTCAATGTTCTTCAGTCCATGCAGCATAGCCTTTTTAGCAGCATCCTCTGCTGCTTGTTGAGCAGCATAGGGTGTGCTTTTGCGTGATCCTTTAAACCCCTTAACTCCCGAGCTCGACCACGCAATTACATTACCGTTCATATCAGTAATAGTAACAATCGTATTATTAAAGGTAGATTGTATGTGAGCAATACCATCCTGAATATTCTTTTTCTCTTTTTTCTTTTTGAAAACCTTCTTTTTTCCTTCAGCCATGTATGCTCCTTGCTCTCCTAATTTGTTTAACCCTTACTTTTTTTGCCCACCATTTTTCGTCGCGGCCCTTTTCTCGTCCGCGCATTTGTACTGCTTCTCTGCCCTCTCACGGGTAACGATTTGCGGTGCCGCAAGCCCCTGTAAGTACCCAGGTCCATTAACCTTTTTATGTTCATGGATACTTCTCTTCTCAAATCACCTTCAACCTTTTGGGCAGTGTCAATAACTTCCCGTATGCGTGCAATCTCCTGCTCGTCCAGCTTATCAGATTGCCTGCTCGGATCAATTCCCACTTGTAATAAGATCTTTTGTGAGGTCGATCTTCCTATACCATGGATATAGGTTAAAGCAATTTCTATGTTTTTCTTTTTCGGAAGGTCGACTCCTGCAATTCGTGGCACCTGCTACACTCCTCTCACTCTCATCATCCTTGTTTTTGTCTGTGCTTTGGCCGCTCACAGAGAACCCTGACAACGCCCTTGCGCTTGATAATTTTACACTTACTACATATTTTTTTTACTGATGATCTAACTTTCACGGTCCTATCCTGTAGTAAAATAAGTCAATTAATGAGTAGTATTTCTTATTTCTTGCGATGTACGATCCTTCCCCGATTTAAGTCATAGGGAGAAAACTGGAGGGTAACACTGTCTCCAGGGAGAATCTTGATAAAGTGCATCCTCATCTTACCAGATATGTGGGCAAGCACCTTATGTCCATTGTCGAGCTCTACCCTGAACATTGCATTCGGCAACGATTCTAGAACAATGCCTTCAACTTCAATCGATTCTTCTTTAGCCATCTCTCCAACAGTATGCAGTTTTGGGTCAACAGAGAATTACAGAATGCTTAGGCGTTGATAACACCCTTAAGCCGTGTTGTAATCTCTTCGATGCTTCCAACGCCCTTGATAGGATATAAGATTTTCTTACCTGTATAAAAAGCAATAAGTGGTGCGGTTTGCTCCTCATACACCTTTAAGCGACTCCTGATGGTTGTTTCTTTATCATCATCCCGCTGATAGAGCTCTCCCTGACAGGAATCGCATATATCCTTTTTGTGCGGTGGATTAAAGGCCATGTGATAGCTTTCTCCGCATGCCCTGCAGATTCTTCTTCCGGTAAGCCTTTTAATGAGCTCTGCATCATCAACTTCTATGCTCAATACGTACTCTATCTTCAATCCCATCCCAGCCAAAGTAGTATCCAAAGCCTCAGCCTGTGCAATAGTGCGGGGGAAACCATCTAAAATAAAACCACTCTCACAATCTGCCTGCTTAAGGCGCCCTTCAATGATCTTAATCACCAGTTGATCAGGGACAAGCAGTCCTTTGTCCATATATGATTGCGCTTCAACCCCTAAGGGTGTTTCTTGCGCAATCGCCTCCCTCAAAATATCACCAGTAGCTATCTGGGGAACGCGGTAGGTGTCAATCAGAATCTTCGCCTGAGTCCCCTTTCCGCAACCGGGAGGACCAAGAAGAATAGCTCTCATGGTAGATTGTGAACCCTTTTTTTACCATCTTTTATAGTAGGAGCGGCTTTTAGCCGCGAATTCATCGCGCATGAATGCGCTCCTACAGAGATTTCAAATATGTTTGTTTTTGGTTTCGAGTTTACCCTAACGGCGCCCCTTAATGTGCCCTTTTTTCATAAAACCATCGTAGTGGCGGGAGAGCATATGTGATTCCATTTGCGATACCGTGTCCATGGCAACGCCCACGACGATGAGTAAAGCCGTACCCCCGAAATAAAACGGTATGTTCATCTTATAAATAAGAATAGAGGGTAAAACACATACCGCAGCCACGTAGAGAGCTCCACCAAGGGTAATTCTGGTGAGCACCCTATCAATGTAATCAGAAGTTTTTTTGCCTGGTCTGATTCCAGGAATATAGCCACCGTACTTCTTCATATTATCAGCAACATCAACAGGATTGAATATTACGGCAGTGTAGAAATAGCAAAAGAAAATAATAAATACCACATAGAGGAGATTATACAAGATCGTCGCCGGCCCTAAGCTGTTCAGTATAGAACTAATCCAGGGGTACGCTTCCAAGATATCCTGGGGCAAAAACTGGGTAATGGTTAAAGGAAACATCAGGATAGATGAGGCAAAGATAGGGGGTATTACTCCCGCCATATTAACTTTGAGCGGCAGATGGGTACTCTGCCCCCCATACATCTTCCGCCCAACCACCCGCTTTGCGTATTGAACGGGAATACGGCGCTGTCCCTGTTCAGCAAAGACAATAACACCAACTACCACCACCATCAAGGCAAAGATAAAAATGATAAAAAGCGGGCTCATCTCACCGGTGCTATACAGTCGAATCGTATTGCCAAAAGCTGAAGGAATGCCCGCTACAATGCCGGCAAAGATGATGAGGGAAATACCGTTACCTATTCCCCGCTCGGTTATCTGTTCCCCCAGCCACATAATAAACGCAGTACCTGCGGTAAGGGTAATGATGGTCATCAGCCTGAAAGACCAGCCGGGGTCCATGACAACACTTTCTCCACCCGGACCAGTCATCCTCTCGAGGGAAACACTTATGCCGAACCCCTGTATGACAGAGAGGACAACCGTTGCATAACGGGTGTACTGGGTAATTTTTTTGCGTCCGGCCTCTCCCTCTTTAGAAAGTTTCTCCAGGTAGGGGATGACCACGGTTAAGAGCTGGAAAATAATCGAGGCACTAATATAGGGCATTATGCCTAAGGCAAAAACTGAAAGCTGCCGGAGTGCCCCTCCGGAAAACAGATCAATAAGACCAAAAAGGGTTCCCTTCTGTTGTTCAAAAAAGGCAACCAGGGCCGCTGTATCTATACCGGGCGTAGGCACATGGACGCCAATACGATAGACTGCCAGCAGCAGAAACGTGATGATGACACGTTTTCTCAGTTCTGGAATTTTGGGTATGTTTTGAAAACCACCGATCATATGATTATCGTCTCTACTTTCCCGCCTGCCGCCTCAATCTTTTCCCTGGCAGTTTTACTGCAGGCATGAACCTTTACGGTAAGGGGATGGCTGATGGTACCTTCACCAAGCAGCTTAATGCCTGGGGAGGTTGCTCTGGTAAGCCCTGCATTTATGAAAGCCTGGGTATCAACAACGCTCTCTTTTTCAAATCGAGCCAGGTCCCTGATATTCACAATAACATTTTGTTTCTTAAAGATATTATAAAAACCCCTCTTGGGCAGTCGCCGCTGAAGAGGCATCTGACCACCCTCAAAACCTGGGCGCACACCACCACCGGACCGGGCATTAGCTCCCTTATGGCCACGGCACGACGTTTTACCGTGTCCTGAACCGGGCCCTCTGCCTACACGTTTTCTTCTTTTTATTGCTCCCTTGGGGGGTCTTAATTGATCAAGCATCATTGCTGTTATCATACCTCTTTCTCGTGAATACAAGCAGGTTAGGTCTGCTCAACAACAT
>CALJBY010000125.1 GCA_938024025.1 uncultured bacterium | reverse complement strand
CTATGCTCATTATTACCCTCTTTTTCTTGTATCAATTGATCAACCCCCTTGGTTTTGTTGCTGATGTGCCCCTTCTGAAGTTGCGGGTTGACACAAATTTCGCAGATCTCCTCCCTCAACGGCATCCCTATATTAAGATTCACAATAAGATCAGAAATACCTTCGGCGGGGCGAATCAGGTCATCATTATGGTTCAGGTAAGAGAAGGTGATATCTTCAATAAGAAGACCTTATCCAAGGTGAAGGAAATCTCAGAACGCTTGGAAACGTTCCCTGCAGTTGACCGGTACAAGATACGCTCTATTGCCATGAGTAAAATGAAATATTTTAAATTCAGCTCGGGTACTTTGGACATTTCCCCCTTGATGTTTCCCCATGTCCCCCGTACCCCGGAGGAGATGGAGGAACTCAAGAAAAAGATCTACAGTGAAGGCAGATACTACGGCCCCTACGTTTCCTGGGATAGCATGAAGACACTGATCCAGGTCGATTTCTTTGAAGAGGAGCTGGGTGAGATCGGCTATGATCAGGTGTTTAATGAGTTTTTGCACCTGCAGCAAGAGATGGAAGATGAAAATCACATCATCAATATTGCCGGGGAGCCCGTGCATCTGGGGTACATCAGGGCACTCAACAGAAAGGTGCTTACCGTATTGGCCTTCACTACCCTCTGTATGATGTTCCTTCTCTACTTTTACTACCGGTCAAAGCGCGGTATGTTCATACCGATTATATCAGCCCTTCTGAGTGGTATATGGGGTTTGGGTTTTATGTCAATGGTAGGGTTTAATTTAGATCCCCTTGTCCTGGTGCTACCGTTCTTGATATCCCTTATGACGGCACGCCATTCCATGCAGCTCATAAATCGCTATTTAGAGGAAGTGGAAAAGGGTGTGGATGTCAAGGCTGCTTCCGCTACCCTGATTCGCACCATGTTCGCCCCGGGGGTCACGGGTATTGTAACCGATGCTTTGGGCATTGGTCTCATAGCTATCGCTGCCATTCCTATTTTACAAAACATAGCTATTGCCTGTGCCTTCTGGTCAGTGGCTACCATCATCCTTGCCCTGCTCTTTACCCCTCTGGTACTCTCCTACATTAAACCGTCAAAACGGCTTATGTTGCAGATTGAGGCCTTAAAGGAGAAGAAGGCTACGCCGGGAATGATGGATAGACTCCTTTCCTGGCTGGGAATCTGGATTACCGGCAACGGTAAATGGGTGGTCGTTGCGGCTAATGTTATACTGGTGGCCGTGGGCATGCAATATGCCAGCTCCCTGCATGTGGGTGACTTCTTTCCGGGAAGTTCGATCCTCTGGCCCTGGCACCGGTACAACAAAGATGCCATGCGCATCACAACCAGTATGCCCCTATTAAATCCCCTGTATGTGGTGATGGAGGGTGAAAAGGGGGGGTGGGTTGCCGAGGCAGAGACCTTACGGGAAATGAATCGCTTCCGCCGTTTTATGTCCAAGCAGGATCGAGTTATGTTCGTCTCGAGTATTTCAAATATGCTCCCTGGTTTTCTCATGGCCTCCAATGAGGATGATCCCAACTGGAACCATATACCCAAAGAAGACAATGTATTAAGTTTTTCCTATCGTGCTATGGTTTACCGGGGTGAGCCGGGGACGTGGGACCGCTATGTGGAACCGCGGGATATGATGAATAATATTATCATCTATGCCAGGGATAAAATGCCCAAGACCACAGAATCGATCATAGCCCGTGTAAAGGAGTATATCGAAAAAGAGTCCCAGATTAAAGGGGGGAAGTACCTCCTGGCAGGCGGGGCTGTGGGGGTAGAGGCGGGGGTACGGGAAGAGCTTGCCTCATCCCAGACCTTGAATCTAACCCTTGCCCTCTTAGGGGTGTTTATCTTCTGTACCCTCAATTTCGGGAGTGTCATTGCCGGGCTGCTTTTAACTATTCCCCTGGCTATCTCTAATATCATTACCTTTGCCCTGATGGGGGCATATCACATCGGGGTGACGGTCAATACCTACCCCGTTTCTTCAATCGGTATCGGGCTGGGAGTTGATTACGGCATCTATTTTGTGGGCCGTTTGAGGGAAGAGAGGAAAAATACGGGAGATTTAAATTCGGCTATTATAAATACCATGAAAACCAACGGGAGGGCTATTATTATTATTGCCACTACCCTTACCGTCGGGTTGATGCTGTGGGTCTTTTCGGCCTTGAAGTTCCAGGCCTACATGGGTGTGCTCCTGGCGGTGCTTTTGCTGCTCAATATGTTTGGCGCGCTGCTGCTCCTTCCCAGCATGATTGCCATACTGAAACCAAAGTTTCTCAGTCGGAAAACGTAATAGCACGGTAACCTATCTACAGGAGGACTGCACTATGAAGAAACTGACGCTCTTTCTTTTGTTATGGGTACTGTTCCTCCTCATACCCCATGAGGCGGATGCGACCTTTGAACTGCTCGATGGGAAGCTCAGGATCAAGGGGCGCTTTGAGCAGTATATGGTTTTTTTGTACAGTAATCCCCATAAGGATAGTTTCTATCGCAATAGAGATAGACTGGATGTGAACCAGTCCATCTTTACCCTGGAGGGTTTGTATACCCTGGTTGATAATGGTGAGTGGCTGGTCAATTTTCAGAGCTACCTCAGGTACTATTACGAATCTGCCCCTGATATGGATCACCGCCTGCAGAGAAGTTTTTCTACAAAACGAAGGATGTATAAAAAGTATATGACGAATCGGTATGACAATGATGACTGGATCAATGAGATGTATGTTGATATGTATAAGGGGCCCTGGAATATCAGGCTGGGTAAACAGGTGGTGGTCTGGAGTGAAGTGGAGATGGTCCAGACCATTGACAAGATCAACCCCATCGACCTCCGTTACGCAACACCCGGCATTCAGCCCTTTGATGAATTGAAGCTGAGCCTCTGGATGTTCCGGGGTTTTTACAACTCTGATCTGCCGGGAAACCTTATCTTTGAGCACATCTTCATCCCCGGGGATTTTGAAAGGACCCGGACCCCCTTCGAAGGCACCTGGTCATCGAGAAGACCTGCTCCCGGGGAGATTGCTAATGCGCCCGGTCAGGGAGATGCTGTCTACTGGATGATGGACCAGGCCATGCCACAGTGGAGCCTCTCAAATTATCAGTATGCCTTCCGCATCCGGGGGAATTCAGAGATCTTTTTCTTTGACACCCCCTATATCATCGACTGGACGGTAAGTTACTGGAACGGCCTGGATACAGGACACGCCGTTTTTGAAGACACAGAGAGGGTTAATGCAGCGCTCACCAGAAACGCTTCTTTCAGGGCGGCAGCAGGCATGGCAGGACCACCCCTTCCCTACGGAAGGGATGTGGCTTCCTGGAAACGCTATGAGGCTGTCGGTGCTTCCTTCCAGACCTATGTCCCACCCCTGGGTGGTGTTCTGCGGGGTGAACTTTCCTATGAGATCGGCAGGAAGTGGAATTCGGTTGATCCCTATGCTTCAACCACCGCTCCCCGGCACCCCCCCAGACGGGTTGGTGATGTGGGGACTTTCGAGGACAGGACCATCGAACGGGACTTTCTTAGTTACGGGATTACCATAGACAAGCCCTTCTGTGTTCCCTTTTACGGGAACCTCATGCAGCGGTGGGGTGTCAGACCCTGCTGGGATATGACCTTTGGGTTCTTTCAGGGGTACTGGATGGGCGATGTTAAAAGAGTCTGGCAGTGGTCATCGGGTTACGGTTATCAATCCAACACCTTTTTTACCATGATGATCCGGGGAGGTTTTCGCCACAACGAGTTTATCCCGGTCATCAGGGCAAAGTATAGTCCCCGGAACTTCGGATATGTTTCCCCCGGGATTACCTACATGCCGGGTAAGCATGTGAGGGTCCAGCTAGGATCAATTTGGTTTTATGGAAATAATCCTGCAAAACACCGGGAGGCTGCTGTCGAGTACAGGGATATGGTTTATATGCGATTCCGCTATGAGTATTAATAGTTATCGAACTGGAGGAGGAAATTATGTTACAGAATAGACAGAGTGTATGCCGGTACTGCTTGAAAGGCCTGTTCATACTGCTTCTCGTGCTCAGTGCTTCACCAGGCCTGACGCAGGAGGTGAAATTCCCTACCCCGTCCTATGAGGGAGAGGAACTTGCCCAGGTCCGGGAGTGGGAAAAGACCTGGGTAGGGAAGAAGGTTACCACCACTGAGGTTGACCAGGTCAAAGACCTCTTGCCGGACGCTGTCTACCAGATTATGAAAAACCCCAAGGATTTTGGTGCCGAGGGTGACATGTGGTTTGAGGTGGTTCCCTATCAGGAGTATAAGGTGTCTCCCGGTTTGATAGCATCAACCAAGAAGTATGCCCCCCAGTCCCAAATGGATGGGAACCTTGATCTGATGAATTACGGGAAGGTGGCAGGTATTCCTTTCCCCCAGCCG
>CALJBY010000124.1 GCA_938024025.1 uncultured bacterium | reverse complement strand
TGGTGGTGGGGACCGCTTTGTGTGTGGGAATAAACGATGCGATGGTCCCCGAAGCAGTGTAGTGGGGTTCGTAGAATCGGGGAACGTATATCCCTTCAATCTGGGAGAGGTGCTGCAGGAGTAGTTCTTTGGCAGTGTTTTTATCTCGATAGTGTCGGTAGGTTTCAATCAGCTGCGGTACTACCTCTTCCGCTTCTCCAATGATAAAAAGGTCAAAGAACTCTGCCAGTGGCTCTGGATTGAAGAAGGCACAAACACCGCCGGCTATAATGAGCGGATATTCATCCCCTCTCTTGGCACTGAGGAAAGGGATTGTAGCAAGTTCCAGAATGGTTAAGATGGCGGGGTAGTCATTTTCAAAAGAGAGTGAGAATGCAATAAGGTGAAAGTCCCGTAAAGGATGGTATGATTCAAGACTGAAAAGGGGCTGCTGTGTTCTCTTAAGCTCCTGCTGTTCTTCATGTTCAGGTAGAAATGCCCGTTCGCATAAGGTGTCCGGGAGGTTGTTGATCAGCTGATAAATGCTGTGGAGTCCCAGGTTGGACATCCCAATGTAGTAGCTGTTCGGGTAAACCAGGGCAACCGTCGTTTCGTGGTCCCATGGTGTGCTGATCGTTCCTTTCTCTTGCGAGAGTAAGGCGCTGGTGTTTTTTATGAGCAGGGGGGAGGGCAGCCTCCTCATCGGAATGTTGCAGGAAGATGAGGTACAGGATATACCCGGTCACGTGTGAACACCCTATGCAACTGCACGTGTTTTGGATCAAGCCTCATTGGGTTCAAGTTCTTCACTGTTTCGTAAGAAAGTGGGAATATCATACTCGTCAGTAACAAAATTACTGATGATAGTCCCTATTTTAGTTACCTCCGGTTCCGGTTCATCACACTCAAAATCACTTCTCAGGTAAGCGGGCGTGTCATGATCGACAATTGACGTGGGAAGGGGAGTGCTGATCTTTTTTAGTTCACCTATCTGCTGTGCCTCGTTCATTCCGAATCCGGTTGCAATAACGGTGATACGAATTTCGTCTTCCATATTGGCATCGATGACCGCACCGAAAATAATATTGGCCTCTTCATCAGCCTCTTCTTGAATCAATGTTGAAGCATCATTAACTTCATGCAGGGTAAGGCTTTCTCCTCCGGTGATGTTAATGAGTAGCCCTCGTGCACCACCGATTGAAATGTCTTCCAGGAGGGGGCTGGATATGGCCTTATGTGTTGCTTCGATCGCCTTGTTTTCACCTGAAGCAACCCCCATTCCCATAAACGCCATCCCCATGTCGCACATGATGGTTTTTACATCAGCAAAATCGAGGTTAATTAAACCGGGGATGGTGATTAAATCGGAAATTGATTTAGCCGCGTGGAGCAGGACCTCATCCGCTTTTTTAAAGCTCCCAATTAAAGAGAGGTTTCTGTCGCTGATGTTAAGGAGCCGCTGATTAGGAATGGTGATGAGTGTATCTACCGATTGCTTGAGTTCCTCCAGACCTTTTTCCGCGAGCAGTTGTCTTCTTTTCCCTTCAAAGAGAAAGGGTTTGGTGACAACCGCAACCGTGAGCGCTCCCAGCTCCTTGGCAATGCCTGCGATAACGGGTGCAGCCCCCGTACCGGTTCCTCCTCCTAATCCAGCGGTGATAAAGATCATATCAGCTCCGCTCAGTTCTTCCCGTATTTTGTCAATATCTTCGAGGGCGGCATTTTTCCCAATTTCAGGATTGGCTCCTGCTCCCAGTCCTTTGGTCAACTGAACACCCAGCTGTATTTTCGCGGTGGAAAGTGAATTGGTTAAGGCCTGGAGATCTGTATTGGTTGCGATGAACTCCACACCCTCCAAGTTTGAGGTTATCATGGTATTGATAGCATTACACCCTCCACCCCCCACACCGATAACCTTAATTCTAGCGACTTGCCCTAAATCTTCCTCTATCTCAAATAAGCTCATGTGTTCCTCCTTTCTTGAACATGCGTAGTATAATCAATCTTTGCAAGAGAGCTGCTTTCTGAAAAAGGGTTCTTCAGAGAGCACTCCCAGCTACTATATATTGTAGCACTTCTCTTAATGTTAGAATATATAGTATTTTCTGAGGGAAGTCAATACCCTTTTATCTGTTTTCGGTGTGTGCTCAGAAGGTGGTGCCTCCTGTGTAGTTCAAATGACTTCAGCAAGCCAGTTTTTCGTGCCTTGCGTTATCCTGGTGAAGATGTTTTTATATCCCTGTGTGCGTGTGCCACCATTTGATGCATGTTTCCTCCCGTAAAGGATAAGCCCAACAGCTGTTGCATAGAGGGGGCTCTTTACGATTTCTGACAATCCACCGACCGTGTTGGGATATCCCACCCGGAGGGGAAGGTCAAGTATCTGTTCACCAAGCTCACCAATACCGTCGAGTAAAGATGTTCCGCCGGTTAGTACCACTCCGGGAGCCATGAGTTCCCGGTAGCCTGACCTGAGAATTTCCCTATGGACGAGTTTAAATATCTCTTCTACCCGTGATTGTATAATCTGACAGAGAAATTGACGAGAGACCTTTCGCGGCTGTGTTCCTCCCGAAAGGGGGATTTCAATTATTTCATTCTTGTCAGTAAGTCCCTCCAGGGTAGATCCATAGTGTAGTTTCAGTTCTTCTGCCTGTTTCAACGAGGTTCTCAATCCCACAGCGATATCTGAGGTGATGTGGTCTCCTCCCAGAGCAAGGACTGACGTGTATCGAATACTTCCTCCCTTCAAGAGTGCAATATCAGTGGTACCTCCACCAATATCTACTAAGACGACGCCCAGCTCCCTTTCATCGTCCTCCAGGGTAGATTCTGAAGAGGCAAGGGGTTGCAGTACAAGCTCCTTTACAACCAGCCCGTTGCGATTTGCGCACTTAATGATGTTTTGTGCAGAGGATGCTGCACCGGTGACCATGTGTACGTTGGCTTCCAGCCGTACCCCTGCCATTCCCAAAGGTTCATGGATTCCATTCTGTTCGTCAACAATAAATTCCTGTGGGAGTATGTGAATAATCTCCCTGTCCAAAGGGATGGCAATAGCTTTAGCCGCTTCGATGACCCTGCTAATGTCATCTTTTGTTACCTCACTGTCCTTAATGCCGATTACTCCGTGGCTGTTGATTCCCTTAATGTGGCTGCCAGCAATGCCGGTATAGACGGCACTGATTTTGCAGCCGGACATTAATTCTGCCTCTTCGATAACTTTGCTGATCGAATCTACCGTGCTTTCGATATTGATGACCATACCTTTTCGTAAGCCCTTTGAGGGAACACTGGCGAAACCAATTACGTCGATTCCCCCGTTATGGACCTCTCCGACGATCACACAGGTTTTTGTTGTGCCAAGATCCAGTCCAACGATTAGATTTCCATTTTTTCCCATTGTTGTTCACCTCCTTTTTTGCGTGGTTTACTTTTTCTTGTGTGCGGTTTAAATTTGATGAAGGCTTTATGCCGGTAATTAAGATCTATGTTCTCAGGAATAAGATTCTTCCGCTTAAAATCTTCTAAGAGCGTGCACAGACGTTTTATTTTTTTTTGAAAGGGCGCGAATCCCATTTCTATTTGCGTTGCATTGTGTGTGGTAAATACCGTCAGTCCCAGCGTTGCGTCGAGATGGATTTCGGAAATGGCTAAGAGCGGTATCCCTTCTCCCTCAAAAAGTTTCATGAGCGCCAGTGCCTGATTAATAAGTGCAGTATGCATCTTTTTATTACTCATCAGGTCTTCCCAGGTAATGCCCGTTAAGATGGGCAACGTCAATCCATCTTCCCGCTCGGCCTTTTTGAAGACGCTTCCCTTCTCATCAACCAGATGGAGCTGGTTTAAATTGATCAATGCAACCGGTTCACGCTCCCAGATACTGATATCGAGCTGATCGGGAAGTGTGCGTTTGACCTGGGCCCGCTCGATCCAGGGAGAGTTTTCTAGGCGTTGACACATGTTCTTGAGATCAATCGAGAGAAGATTGATCTGAGGATTGATAGCGGCAAGGGATATGATGTTGGCCGGGCTCTGTCGACGGCATCCCTCTACATGAATCTTTTTTACCTGGAGGTACGGTAACTGCAAGAGCTCTTTATAGAGCATGATTGACGTCAGGAAGATTGATGCAATACCCAGGGTGATAAGTGCACCCTGGAGGCAGGCAAGAAAGATACGGGTGAGGTCCTTTTTTGCGAGCACTTTTTTTCTCGAGGAGAGCATACGTCGATTTTTTATTTTTTGTGTTTTATAGTAGGTGGTCGTAGGTGTCATCTGTCTGCTTGTGAGTGGCGGTTTTTTTTTGCCGGTGCTTACTTAAGCCGCCCCTCCGGTTGAATTTCTTTTAATCGAGCCGTATGAAGCATTTTCTCAACAAGCTCGTCGAACTCTATTCCAGCGGACCTGGCTGCCATAGGCAGCAGGCTGGTTTCGGTCATTCCCGGAATGGTGTTGATTTCCAGGATATACGGTTGCTTCCGGTGATGGCTCACTATAAGGTCAACGCGTGCTACGCCCTCACATCCGAGGGCATGGTATGCCCTGAGAGAAAGGTGCTGGATTTTTGCGGCGCTTGCTTTCGTGATACGGGCGGGCACAATGTAATCGGTGCTGCCGGGAGTATACTTGGAGCGGAAGCTGTAAAAACCATCCCGGGGAACAATTTCAATAAGGGGGAGTGCTTTACCATCGACGATCCCCGTGGTGATTTCCATTCCTTCAATAAATCGTTCCAGCAGTATGGAGCGGTCACAGGAGGCAGCCTGTCTGCAGGCACTGCGGAGATGTCTTTTGTGGGTAACAATACTTGTGCCAATGGTAGATCCTTCGGCAATGGGCTTAACAACTAACGGCAGAGGGACCGTTATCTTTCGATGGAAATCTACCCGTTCAATTGTTTCTGCCGTGATAACCTGGAAATCGGCGGTGGGAATCCGATGATAGCGCAGAATTATTTTAGTCATCCCCTTATGCATGGCAAGGGCGCTGGCGAGTACCCCGGATCCCGTGTATGGTATGTGCAGCATTTCTAATGTACCCTGAATGGTGCCGTCCTCTCCTCCTTTACCGTGGAGGGCTATGAAGGCCACTGCAATCTTCTTTTTGAGAAGTGCTTGGGCTATTGATGCGGTAACATCGATGGAATGGGCTTGATACTTTTTTGCCCGTAGCGCCTTAAGAACGGCTGTGCCCGTTCTGAGCGATATTTCCCGTTCGGCAGAAGCGCCACCCATCAGAACACCAATATGCTTATTGCTGTAGAGCGTGTTCGTTAAACTATTCATTTTCTCCTACAACGTGTACCTCTTTCTCGAGCCGTATTCCGGTTTCTTGATACACTCTGCTCTGCATGATTTTCATCAGTGAGAGGACATCCCGTGCGGTTGCACCACCCCGGTTAACAATAAAGTTTCCATGCTTCTCTGAGATTTGAGCCTTTCCCGCCAGTAACCCTTTAAGGCCAGCCTGTTCCACTAATTGCCCTGCTGATTTCCCGGGAGGGTTTTTAAAGACTGATCCCGCGCTGGGAAGGTTTAGGGGTTGCATCTGCCTCCGCCAGGGAGTGCTTTTTTCCCGTGTAAGTAGTGTGCTGGTGCTGTGCTTTTTCAATCTGATAGACGCATTGACGATCACGGTACCTTTTGGGAGGTGTAATCTGCGATAGTCAAAGTGCAGTGCAGAACGTTTTTTTTCTCGTAGTGCTGCCCGGGGAGTCAGCAGTGTGAGTGTTTCAGTAATATCTTTCATCTCCCTTCCCTGCGCACCGGCATTCATTGCCAGGGCACCACCCAGCGAACCGGGGATTCCACTGGTAAATTCCACCCCTGATAGCCCCCTGCTCTCCGAATAGGTAAAGAGTCTTCTTAATGATACACCCGCCTCGACGAACAGTCTGGCATGATTGCCGAATTCCTTAACTATTTTTATCTTTTTGAAACTTTGTGACAGTTTAATGACAATCCCCCGTATGCCACCGTCTCTTATGACAAGGTTAGAACCCCTGCCGAGAATAAAATAGGGGACTTTCTCAGTCCGGCAAAAGGAAATGATTTTTTGAAGCTCTGTCAGGTTCGCAGGATAGATCATGCTATCTGCAATGCCTCCCACATGCAGAGCGGTATAACGGCTTAAGGGAACCTGGTAGAGTATTTTCCCCTTCACCATGGTACTCAATTCCTTGATTGCATCATAGGGCATGAACGATCACTTATGATAAACCCTTCAGTTTATGCTGTAACTGTTCTCCTACCTGCCAGATATCACCGGCGCCGAGGGTGATTACAACATCTCCAGGGTTAAGTAGTTTGAGAATATGATCCACTATTTTTTCCTTACGGGGAAAGTAGTGGACCTGTTTGTGTCCGTGTTTTTTAATTCCCTGGAAGAGGGTTTCGGTCTTTACTCCAGGCAAAGGATCCTCCCCCGCTGGATAGATGTCGGTGAGCACAAGAATATCCGCCTGGTTAAAAGCAGAGAGAAAGTCCTTAAACAAGTCTCTCGTCCTGGTATAGCGGTGCGGTTGAAAAATCACTACCAATCTTCTTTCCCAGATATTCTTGGCGGTGCTCAAGGTTGCTTTGATTTCTGTTGGGTGATGTCCGTAGTCATCGATCAGGGTGATATCATTGAATTTCCCTTTGAGCTGAAATCTGCGGTGGATCCCTTCAAAGTTTTTGAGTGCTTCCTGTATGATGGCAAAATCGAGATTGAGTTCCAGAGCGGTGGCAATTGCCGCCAGTGCATTGTGCACATTGTGTAACCCGGGCATTTTCAGTTCTACCCTGCCGAGTTTCTCATTGTGATAAAAGACCGTAAAGATCATGGATAGCCCGTGAACGGTAATCTCCCGGGCCTGTAAGTCAGCCTGAGGCGTTACACCATAGGTCAGATAACGTTTTTCCAGGTGGGGAATCAGGTCTTGAACGTGTTCATTGTCCAGGCAGAGGATGGTCAGTCCATAGAAGGGGATCTTGTTGGCAAAGGTAGTGAAGGCGCGTTTAATCTCAGCCACATTCTGGTAGTAGTCAAGATGTTCAGGATCGATATTGGTGATGACTGCTATGGTGGGAGAAAGTTTCAAAAAAGAACCATCACTCTCGTCTGCTTCCACCACCATGAAGTCGCCTGTGCCTAAGATGGTATTGGTGTTGATGGTGTTGAGTTTACCACCGATCACCACTGTTGGACGAATCCCGCCTCTATCAAGAATCATTCCGACAAGAGAGGTAGCCGTCGTTTTTCCATGGGCCCCTGCGACGGCAATGCCGTATTTCAGCCGCATCAGTTCGGCAAGCATTTCAGCCCGCGGGATAACGGGAATAGCCCTCGTTCGTGCTTCGGTGACTTCAGGGTTGGTAGGTTTAACGGCGGAGGAGGTGACAACCACATCCGCATCACTAATGTGACTTTCACTATGACCCTGAAAGATTGTTGCCCCGAGTTTTTGAAGCCGCTCGGTGGTTTCAGTAAGGTGCATGTCGGAACCACTGACCTTATAGCCAAGATTGAGGAGGACTTCAGCAATACCACTCATCCCGACTCCTCCTATTCCCACAAAATAAATGTGTTTGATGCTCTGATACATGAGTTATCTATGCTACCAGTTTATAACAGTGATCAACAATTGCCTGTGCAGCGTGTGGCTTGCCCAAGCTACCAGCATTCTTTTCCATTGCAGCGCGCTGTTCCGGATGATGATACAGGTGAAGTATCAGCTGGGCCAGGCGCTTCCCCGTTACGTGATCGGGATCGATCATCTGGGCTGCCTTTTGATCAACCAGAATACGTGCATTGAGATGCTGATGGTGGTCCGCGGCCAGTGGATAGGGAATGAGGATAGAAGCCTTGTGATGCACCATCAGCTCAGCGAGGGTCGTTGCCCCGGCCCGTGAGATGATGAGATGTGCCCGTTGATACGTACCGGCAATGTGATCGATAAAGGGAACGACTTCAGCAGCGAATCCTCGTTCGTGATAGGCCGCCTTGACCAGGCTCACTTCCTGTGGACCTGTTTGATGGATAAGAGTAATTGTATCTTTTAGGGGTAGCAGGTCCTGGAGTGCATCAGTGATAGCACCATTAATCTGCCGGGAACCAAGGCTGCCCCCCAGAATGAGGAGGGTGAAAGGACCCGCAGGGGGTGACACCCTACTTGCCTGTAGGTGTTCATTGCCCAGGGGCGTGCCTGTAAGCACCGTCTTTTCAGAGGGGAAATAGGAGCGTGAGTAGTCAAAGGAAATAAATATGTGATGCGCTATTTTGCCGAGTATCCTGTTGGTGAAACCAGGGATGCTGTTTTGTTCGTGGATGGCTGTTTTTACCCTCATAAGGTAGGCAGCTAAGACAACGGGACCGGAAACGTATCCCCCCAAACCAATGACAAGATCAGGGGTGAATTGTTTTATAATCATCATAGATTGAAAGATGCCTTTGGCTGCTTGCAGGAGTGCTCGTACCATAGTAAGCGGGTTTTTTCCTTTTAAGCCCGAGGTGTCAATAGCCTCGAATGCGTATCCCTTCGGGATAATGGTATTTCTTTCTAACGCCCTTTTTGTTCCGATAAAGAGTATTTGATTGTTCCTGTTTTTCTCTGTGAATTCTTCTGCGAGAGCAATTCCTGGAAACACATGGCCTCCTGTTCCACCGGCAGCAATGATTATCTTCATAACGTCTGTTTCTTCGCGAACTGTGAAGAGATGTTCAGTAAAATGCCCGTGCCCGTCAGGTTAACAATCAGTGATGTTCCTCCATAGCTGATAAAGGGCAGGGTTGAACCTTTGGTCGGTAAGAGTCCCATGACCACACCCAGGTTGATGACCGCATGTAAAATGATGAGTGAGGTAATGCCAAGGGCTAAATACGTTCCAAAGAGATCGGGTGCTTTGGTGGCAATCTTTATGCCGCAATAGGCCAGGAGAATAAAGAGAAAGATAATAGCAATGACACCAATGAACCCCAGTTCTTCTCCAATGATGGAGAAAATGAAATCAGTATGAGCTTCGGGAAGATAGAAGAGTTTTTGTTTACCATTGCCGAGTCCCGTACCCCATAGTCCGCCTGAGCCGAAGGCCAGGAATGACTGGATAACTTGAAAACCGGTAGCCATGGGATCTTTCCAGGGGTTAAGAAAAGCAGTAAATCGGTCCAGCCGGTAGCTGGTAGACGATATGAGAAAATAACATGCTACGGAAGATATGCTGAAGAAAGAGGCGATGTGTTTTATTCTACTTCCTGCTACAAATACCATGATAGAGAGGAGCAAGAGCATGAGCACTGCTGTCCCAAAATCTGGCTGAAAAAGAACCAGCCCGGCCATACCCAGGGTAACAATCACGTGGGGGAGGAATCCGATGGAGAAAGAGTGTATCTTATTTTCTTTGTTGGAGAGGGAATAGGCGAGGAAGATAACTAAAGCAAGCTTGGCAAACTCTGAGGGCTGAAAAGAGAGAGGCCCGAACCGAAACCACCTGGTGGAGCCGCCAATAGTACTGCCAACTCCCGGAATCAAAACGAGTATCAAGAGAAAAACGCTTAAGATGAGAATATAGTAAACAAAACGTTTGAGCAGCTGGTACCTGATTTTCATTGCACAAAACATGAGGAGAAAACCAATGCCGGCAAAGCATAACTGGCGCTTAAGAAAGTAGGTGGCACTGCCAAAACTCTTGGCAGCAGAAACGGAACTGGAGCTGTAGACCATAACGACACCAATGATCATCAGGATAAGCACGATCACGAACAGCATATGATCATATGTTTTGCGTGGTTCCATTATTCATACCTTTATGTAACGTGTGTGCGTGACTGTCAACCAGTGCTCTAAAAACATTTCCCCGTTCTTTGTAGTCTGCAAACATATCAAAGCTTGAACAGGCAGGTGAGAGGAGGATGGTATCTCCTGGTGTTGCCTGTTCCAGGGAACGTCGAAAGGCCTCCTCAAGGGTTTCCGCCTCAATAATAGTGGTGGCTGCCTGAAAGGCCTGTGACATCTTTTTTGTAGCCTCACCTATGAGAATAAGGGTTTTTACTTTCTCTTTAATAAGAGGTGTGAGGGGACCATAGTCCCCGCCCTTATCTTTTCCTCCTGCAATAAGGATCACCGGCGGGGTAAGGGCTTCCAGCGCTCGTGCGACTGAACTTACATTGGTTGCTTTTGAATCATTGTAGAATTTTATTTTGTTAACTTCTTGTAGGAATTCTAAACGGTGCGGGAGTCCTTTAAAATGCTCAACAGCGTATTGAATCTTTTCTTCAGGACATCCGCACAGTTTGCTCACAACGGCCGCAGCCATAATATTGTGCAGGTTATGGTTGCCTTGAAGGTAGAGATGGTCAAAGCGCAGGGAGGTCTGGGCAGTGCCATGGGTAAAGTATACGTGGTGGTTTTCATAGTAGCAGCCGTTAGGAACCCTGCGTTTACCGCTAAAGTAGAGAGTAGTCGTGTTAAGGGCAGAAGACATCTTTTCTATTTCCGGATCATCGGCGTTGAGCACAGCGTAATCTTCCGTGCTTTGATTGGTAAAGAGTCTGGCTTTGGCTGTAATATAATCGTTATAAGAATCATAACGGTCAAGATGGTCGTGGTGCAGGTTGAGGAGTACGCTGATAAAGGGTTTAAAGGTGTGTATCCCTTCCAGTTGAAAGCTGCTTATTTCGGCGATGATGTACTCTTCATCATGCCCGTGTAAGACGTATTCAATGAGCGGATTTCCTACGTTGCCTCCCAGGAAAATCTTTTTGCCTGCAGCCTTAAAGATTTCAGCAATCAGGTTAACGGTTGTCGTCTTTCCATTGGTCCCGGTCACCGCAATAATGGGTTTTTGAATATAGCGGGAAGCAAGCTCTATCTCGCTTATGATTTCCACTCCCCGCTCATGTGCTGCCTGTAAGGGGGCAATGTCCAGGGGAACACCGGGACTCACGACGATAAGATCAGCGTTCAGGAAGGTTTCTCTCCGGTGCGTTCCTATCTCCAATTCGACTCCCTGTGTGCTCAGCTGTTGGATGGTCGGTAAGATTGCTTCCCGGTCCCGCTGTTCACTTACGGTAACCCGGGCTCCCCGCTCTTTCAGAAAGAGGGAGGTTGCGACACCCGTGACACCCAATCCTACAACCAGCGTTTTTTTGTTGTGTAGTTCCATGAACGGTTCTCTAAGAGGTTACGGCACCGATTCGTGTTTACCGTGCTGCCTGCTTTCGTTGTCCCGTCGCTCCCCCCGCGTGCAGTAGTCTCTGTTCTCTTACCTCAATTTGAGGGTGCTCATGGCGACTAATGCGAGGAGAGCTGCAATGATCCAGAACCTGACGGTAATTTTAGGCTCTGACCATCCTTTCATCTCATAGTGGTGGTGAAGCGGAGCCATTCTGAATATCCGCTTTTTTCTCAATTTATATGATCCAACTTGCAAAATAACAGAAAGTGCCTCTATGACAAATATGCCTCCCACAATGGCAAGGAGAATTTCGTGTTTAGTGATTATGGCTACGGTTCCGAGAGCACCGCCAAGGGCGAGGGATCCCACATCACCCATAAAAACCTGTGCGGGGAAGGTGTTGAACCACAAAAATCCTGTAGCAGATCCCAGCAGTGCACCGCAGAGGATAGTAAGTTCCCCGCTCCCGGGGATGAAAGGAATCTGGAGATAGGTTGCAATCGTACTATGGCCGGAAAAATAGGAGAAGAGCAGGTAGGTGATAGAAACAATCAAGACTAATCCTATGGCCAGGCCATCTAAACCATCAGTGAGATTAACCGCGTTAGAGCTGCCGACAATGATGACGACTACAAAGAGTATGTACCACACGCCGAGATTGACGGAAATCTCCTTGAAAAAGGGTATGGTAAGACTTTTGTCAAAATCGGGAGAAAGGTAGAGGAATATGCCCAGTGCTGACCCTAAAAGAACCTGACCCCACACTTTAAAACGTGCTGAGATGCCCTGGGGGCTTTTACTTTTCAGTTTTTTCATGTCATCGATGAACCCTATGATTCCCAATCCCCAGGTGGTTAGAAGCACGATCCAGATGTAGGAGTTAGTCAGATCTCCCCAGAGGAGCGTGGCGAGAGAGAGGGAGAAGAGGATCAAGACGCCGCCCATGGTAGGGGTGCCCTGCTTGGTGACATGACCTGCTGGTCCATCATCCCGTATGTGTTGCTTAATATTGAAAGTCCTCAGCCGCTTTATTAACCATGGCCCCAGAATAAGGGTAATAAGTAAAGCAGTAACAATGGCATAAATAGTCCTAAAGGTAATGTAGCGGAATACATTAAAAATACTGTAAACTTCGTGCAGGGGATAGAGAAGGTGATAGAGCATGAACGTTTTTCCTCGTGGTTTAGCGTTGTGCTGCCACGGTGCTGGTTTGTAACCCTTTTTGAACAAGGTGGATAAGCTGATTATGGCTGAACGGCTTACTGAGATGGGCAAAGGGTTTCCCGGAAACAGCTGACGGGGTGACGGTAGTTCCTGTCAAAAGTATGGTGATGATGTTTGATGTCATCTGGGATATCTTTTCCAGTAATTCCATTCCTCCCATCAGCGGCATCTGCATATCGGTAATGACCACATCATAGTGGTTGTTTAAGAGTTCATCAAAAGCTTCCTTGCCATTTTCGGCCGTGGTGACCGCATAACCGTTTAAGGTCAAAAACGCCTGGGTGATTTCGCGTACTGATTTTTCATCATCAACAACGAGGATCTTGGGGGCAGATGTTTGAGCCATAGCTATCTCCTTGTCTGATCCCTGAGATGGATAGGCTTGCAGCACAGTAAAAAAGTAATGGCGCTATCCTAGCCCAGAGGCGCTGGTTTGGTGAACGGAATAACCTTTGCTGCCGTACTTCTCAAGCGGAGAAACTGTTCTAAGCTTTTTTCCATCTGCATTGTTCGAGAGCCTTTGAAGAGAATCCAATCATTTGCCTGCACATGTTCATCAAGGTACTGTGCAATCTCTTCGTGGTTTTCTGCAATGTACAGTGCCTCCTCCCGCATGCCATGGGCACGTGCGCTCTCTTTAACGATATGAGCGTGAGGGCCCATGAGAACCGCTGCACTCAGATCCATTTTCTTGATTAACGATCCCACCTGGTGGTGGAAGTCTTGAGATGCGTCTCCCAACTCTGCCATATCACCTAAAACGGCAATACGTCTTCCTGGGCCGCTCAACTGAGCAAGGGTTTTGAGTGCAATGTGCATAGAGGTGGGATTAGCATTGTAGGTGTCATTAATGATCGTTATAGTATCAGGGATACGAATGGTTTCCATTCTCCCGGGGAAGGGCCTGAACTGGTTTAAGCCTGCTTGTATTTCTTCTGGACTCATATGAAGCAGCGTAGCGGTGGCCGCTGCCGCCAGGGCATTATAAATACTATGGGTCCCCGGTGTTCTGAGCATTATGGGGATACGTTTGTCTCCTATTTGCAGGGTAAAATGAGTTTCATTGTGGGCGACGGGAGGGATGTTAAGAGCAGTCACCTGTGCCTGTGCACTGATACCAAAGGTGATCTTTCCGGCAGGACACCGTTGTGCCCGTTCCACAATTAAAGGGTCGTCTATATTAACGACTGCATGGCTTTCGGCAGTAAGTGTGTCAAACAGTTCTCCTTTTGCTTGAGCCACCTCCTGCAGGGTTCTTAAATGTTCCAGATGAGCAGCGCTAATGTTGGTAATGACACCGATATGGGGTTGTGCGATTTGAGCAAGCCGTTTAATTTCACCTTTTCTATTCATGCCCATCTCCACGACGGCTACCTCGTGATCCGGCCGGAGACGAAGCAGGGTGAGCGGTAAGCCAATCAAGTTATTCCAGTTATGCTCAGGCTTCAGAACGTGATGAGAACGTGCTACAATGGTTGCAGTCATTTCCCGTGTAGTCGTTTTTCCATTGCTGCCCGTAATTGCTACAATGGTTGCCCGGTTTTTTTTTGTCCATGTCCGTGCGAGATCACCCAGGGCATTTAGTGTATCACTGACCTGAATAACAGGAATGTCCTTCCTAAGTGATACGAGTTTCTGCACGTTACAACTCCTGCCAACAATCAATCCGGAGGCTTTGCCCACAACGGTTTCAGTGATAAAGTCATGACCATCAAAATGTTCTCCCTTGAGGGCGATGAAGAGTTCACCCGTTTTCAGGGTGCGGGAATCGGTGGAAACCCCCTGTGCACGATGCTCAAGAGCGCCCTGTAGCAACTGTCCGGTAACCGCTTTTAGTATTTCTTCTATCGTAAGGTTCATCTTTAGTGTAGTGCCTCTCCCCGGCGGGTTAGTGCGCTCAGTGCGTGTGTAATTTCCTCCCTGTCACTGAAATGATATCTCTTGTTTCCAATGATCTGATAGTCTTCATGGCCTTTACCTGCAACAAGGAGGATATCCCCCGGTTTGGTCAGGTTAACCGCAGTCCTGATAGCTGCTCTTCTGTCCGCTATAATACTGTAGCCAGTGCATTGATCAGCATCGGGTAAGCCATCTACGTCATAGTAGGTGGTAATGGAATGGTCAATGCCTGCTGTAATTTCTTCTATTATGTCGTGAGGGTCTTCTGTGCGAGGGTTGTCAGAGGTGATAATGGCAAGATCGCTCTTTCTGGTTGCCGTATCTCCCATGGGCCCTCTTTTCGTCTTATCGCGATCTCCCCCGCATCCAAATACGGTAATGAGTCTTCGTGGGTGTAGATCTTTGAGGGTGGCCAGTACGTGCTCGAGTGCATCACTGGTGTGAGCATAATCGACAAGAATAGTTAAACCGATTTCATTGGGTATTCGCTCTAACCTGCCTGGTATGGAGTGCACCTGCGTAATACCCTTCCGGATGCTCTCAAGAGGAATATCGTGTGCCATAGCAGTACCTACAGCAGCCAGGATGTTTGCAATATTAAACCTTCCGATGAGAGAAGCCTTAAATTCAACTTCTCCCTGAGGCGTGTTCACCAGGAAAGAGAGTCCATCACTCGTAAGGGTGGTATCTTTTAGGCTCAGTTCAATTCCCTCCTTACTGCCATAGCGGAACAGCTGAGCATTTGTTCGGGTACAGAGTGTTCTGCCGAAGGGATCATCGTAGTTAATCACTGCATAGGTTCTTTCTTTTGAACTTTGATTGATGTAGTGGGTGAAGAGCAATTCTTTTGCCTTTCCATACTGTTCCATAGTGCCATGATAGTCCAGGTGTTCAGGAGATAAATTAGAAAAAACGGCAATGTCAAAGTTTATTGCTTCCACTCTGTGTTGCTCCAGCGCATGTGAGGAAACCTCCAGAATAAGATGAGATGTTTTGGCATCAAGCATCTTCCTCATAATCATTTGCAGGTCCAGAGCATTGGGAGTGGTATTAGGAGCAGCTTGATGCTGTTGTCCATATCGATAATCTATAGTACCGATCACTCCGGGATGATAGCCCGATGCTTTCAGAATCGATTCCAGGAGATAACTAATCGTTGTTTTTCCATTGGTACCGGTGATGCCAATAACGGTAAGTTTACGAGAAGGGTGTTGATAAAAGCAATCAGCAACGGTGGCAAGCGCTACGCGCGCATCAGGCACTTTAATGATGCTAACATCCTTGTCTACCAGTGTATCTTCTTCGATGATGAGTGCTGTGGCTCCCGAAGCGATTGCTTCGGGGATATAGTCATGTCCATTTGCACGGGACCCTTTGAGCGCAACAAAGAGGCCATCGCTTCCAATCGTTTTAGAATTGTGGGAGATGTGCTTAATATCACCGGTAAGCGTACCGTGTACGTCCTTAATCTGTAATCCTTCGATCAGTTGAGCTAGTTGCATCGATCTACGATAGGGGTTGAAATCTGATCCAGCACTTCCTGCCATAATCAATAGGGTCACCGGGAGGAGGATCCTGGGCTATTGCTGTACCGCTTCCTGAAATTTCAACACTAAGGTCCAGTTGTGCTGCCCGTGTGAGTACGTCCCGCATACTTAAGCCTGAAAAATCGGGTATGGTAGGCACGGTAGTGTTTTTTTTGCTGGTTAACGTTGCCTGCTTAAAGTGGGCAGGATTGATCACGGCCCTATCGTTAGATGTGCGACGGGGGGTCGTGCTCTTCACCATAGTCATGGAACCTTTCTTCGGGGTGATATTTAAGTAGCGGAGAATATGATGAGCTGCTTCTTTGAAAATAGGAGCAGCAACCACACCACCATAGGTAACGCCACGGGGTTCATCAACGATTATCAGCAAAGCCAGCTGCGGGTCATCTGCCGGGAGAAAGCCCATAAAAGAGCTGCTTACCTTGTGCTGGGAGTACTGCTTGGTGTTGCGATCCACTTTTTGGGCAGTGCCCGTTTTGCCTGCTATGGAAAAGCCCTTTATGGAAGCGTTTTCACCCGTGCCTCCTTTTTCTACTACTGTCTCGAGCATAGACGTTACCTGACGGGCGGTACGTTGACTAACAATTTTTTCTCTCTCTTCTGGCTGGAACTCTTCAATCATTTTACCTTGGTCGTTCACTATGGCTTTTACCAGATGAGGTTTCATCATGACACCATCATTGGCTATGGCTGAAAATGCGGTGATAAGTTGTATGGGGGAAATAGAAAGCCCCTGACCGAAGGAGATATTGCCGAGGTCTACCCGTGACCACCGGTAGGGAAGCTTTAACAAGCCACTGGTTTCTCCCGGCAGCTCAATACCTGTTTTGCTGCCAAAACCAAACTTTCTGATATAGCTGTAGAATTTTTCTCGGCCAAGATTTTCGGCTATCTTACAGGCCCCGATGTTACTTGAATGTTTAATAATGTTCTTAAATGATAACCAGGCGTATTCGTGTACATCGTGGATCACTCTCCCATCAAGGGGGTAGGAACCGTTTTCACAGAAAAAGATATCATGGGGCTTCGTTATTCCTTCCTCAAGAACTGAAGAAGCAAGAAAGACTTTAAAGGTAGATCCTGGTTCATAGGCATCGGTAACGGCCCGATTCCTCAAGTGGGATGGGGTAAAATCCCAGAAATTATTAGGGTTAAAGGTGGGGCGGACTGCAAGGGCCAGGATTTCTCCCGTTTGCGGGACCATAACAATGGCTATGCCCGCCTGTGCCTTACTTTTTGTAACGCCATCATCGAGTGCCTTTTCAACAAAGTACTGTACCGTATTATCGATGGTCAATTGCAGGTTGTGGCCTTTAGTGGCATGGATCTGTTTGATATTGTGCTGGTAAATGTTTCTTCCGAGAGCATCTCTTTCGACGAGTATGGTTCCTGGCTTTCCCCGTAAGTATTCGTCGTAGGCAAGTTCGAGACCCTCTAGCCCCTTAGAATCAATTCCGGCAAATCCCACGACGTGGCTGGCCAGCTCTTTGTTGGGATAAAATCGTTTGCTTTCCTCAATAAATCCTATGCCTTCCAGTTGGAGATCTTCGATCTTCTGTGATTGAGCGGGAGAAATCCGTCGCATCAACCAGACAAAGGGTCGATCAGAGGTCAACTTGTCGAGCACAAAGCGATAGCCCACCTGCAGGATGGGGGAGAGCTTTTTAGCAAGCCCCTTCTTATCGTGAATTTTTCCCGGTCGAGCATACAGGGAGTCTACCTCAATGCTGAGAGCCAGCTCTTCTTTTTTTCGATCATAAATAGTGCCCCGTTTGGCTGGGATGTCCACATACTTCAAGTATTGCTGTACCATGAGGTTGGTTAACATCTCTCTGTCGATGACCTGTAGCTGGTATGCCCTACCAATAATTACACCAAACAAAAGGGTAAAGAAGATCAGGATCAGGGCAATACGTGCTTGTAACCATTTTTTGGAAGATGATTTTTTCATTGTATAAACACCATGTGCTGGGGTTCGGGGTTGACTAATCCTAATTGTTCTTTTGCTATGGACTCGATGCGGGCGAGGGATCTCAGGGAAGCTCCTTCGATCTTCAATTTTTGATTTAGTTTTAACAGCTGTGTTTGTTCGTAGTTAGCTTGAGATATCTGATAGCCCAAAGAGGTTATTTGGGAGCGGGACCAGACAAGAAATATTAAGCTGCAGATTAATGAAAGGATTACCATGCACAGGGGGAAAAGACTTCTCTGTCTTTTCGTGTTTCTCTTGCGTGCCCTTTGACGTTTGAGCAAAGTGGATGAACGGGTGACCATGGTTATACCTTTTCAGCTACCCTCAGTTTAGCACTGCGTGCCCGGGGATTGTTGCTGACCTCTTCTGGTTGTGGTGTTATTGGTTTTTTAGTTATAATCCGTAGTGTGCCTGCTTGCAGCCTTCCGGGGGCACGTACTCCGTCAGGATAGATGTAGCGTGTTGTGCTTTTTCTGAAGTGGTGTTTAACGATTCTGTCTTCCATGGAGTGGAATGAAATAATGCAGAGTCTTCCCTGGTGTGCGAGAAGGTCGATGCCTTCTTCAATAACTTTTGTAAGATTGTCCAGTTCCTGATTTACAACGATACGGAGGGCCTGGAAGGTTTTAGTGGCAGGATGGATTTTTCTTGGCCGATGGGCAGGAGGAATGGCTGTGGTTACGATGTTACTTAAGTGGACGGTATCAGCGATAGGTGCCTTCTTTCGCTCCCTGACGAGGGCTCTCGCGATGCGTGCTGACCAGCGTTCTTCTCCATAGGTGCGAAACAGGTGTTCTAAGCGGGAGGCTTCGTAGGTATTCACTAAATCGAAAGCAGTCGATGATAGACGTTTATCCATCCTCATATCGAGTGGTCCCTTAAGCCTGAAACTGAAACCTCGATTTGGATTCTCTAACTGCAGTGAAGATACTCCCAGGTCTATCAAGATTCCGTCCACTTCTTTTACGGCCAATTCTTTTAAAATAGCGCGTAGGGTAATAAAATTTGCCTGAAAGATAAATGTCTTGTGCGAAAATGGCTCTAGGCGGCTTCGTGCCTGCTTTATGGCATCCCCATCACAATCGAGTGCAACGAGCCACTTAATCTGGGGGTTATCTTTCAGGATTGTATAAGCATGACCACCACTCCCTAAGGTTGCATCAAGATATATCCCGTTAGGCTTGCAGTTTAGCTGTTCTATTGCTTCCGCCAACAGTACCGGAACATGTTGTGTCTCCATAAACCCTTGTTTGTGTCAAAAGCCCAGCTTGGCCAATTGTTCTTTTCCTTTGATTTGATCAAACGCTTCCTGAGCTTTCTGAAACTTTTGTTCCCATCGTTGTTTATCCCAAATCTGGATTCGTGTAATCATGCCGACAAATACTATCTCCCTTTCTAAGCCTGCGTGCTTTCTCAGGATGGGGGGTATAAGTATGCGGCCTAATTTATCAATGGAGCACTCGCTGGCTCCGGAGATGAAATAGTGCATAAAGACTTCGACATCCTCCTGCATAATGGAGTACTGCCTGAAATTTTCTTCGAAGGTGACCCACTCTTCATAGGGGTAGGCGATGAGGCAACTGTCGTAATTGGTGATAACGAGTCGATCAGTATAGTTGGTGCTCATGATGTCCCTGTATTTTGCAGGGAGGCTTACTCTACCCTTAGCATCAACATTGTGCTCAAATCTACCACGGAACATGTCTCATCCTCACCTTTATAACATTTCATACCACTTCTTACCACACAGTTTACTGATATGGGGTTATGTTGTCAAGCAGAAAAATGAATTAAAAGTACAAAAATTTTACAATAGGGATAAATATCAATATTTAGTGTATAGCATAAAAATACATACTATATGTAGTTGCTTATTTTATGGTATAAAAAGAGAGAAGAGACAGTATAATTAATAAGAGTACCTGACAGAAAATTTTTTAGCGTACTACGCGTCGTTAATTAACGAGGTATTTATTTTTTTTAGAGAAAAAACTATAACGGTAGGGCTCTATCTGATTGCTTGACAATTACCGGGGCATTCTGGATATAATAGATGGACCATGGGGAAGAAGCTAACCACAGAGGACACAGAGGCTGATTTAGGATTGGAGTGTTGG
>CALJBY010000123.1 GCA_938024025.1 uncultured bacterium | reverse complement strand
TAACGGTGAAGCGGGTAAAATGGCAGTAAAGAGTGCACTCCACTCTGTCGGAGGGAAAGAGATAGAAAGTGGTTCCTATCCGGTAATCCTGGCACCCCAGGCGGTTGCCGATATTGTGAACAATGTTCTTATACCTTCCCTTCGTCTCGATATGTTCTATGCGGGTAACTCTACCTATCAGGGAAAGCTGGGAGAAAAGGTAACCTCAGAAATACTCTCCATCTACGATGATGGCAGTGGAAAAGGATTAGCGGCAAGCAAGGGAATAACCTGCGAAGGATTGCCAACCGGGAAAACTGAGCTGATCACTAACGGAAGATTGACGGGTCTTCTCTCCAATGATTATGAAACCAAAAGAATCCTGCGAGATGCGAAAGCACAGGATAAACTGGGCGTAGATCCCCGTGCCTGGCACACAGCTATCACACCCCGTAATGGTTTCAGGTTTGGACAGGGAGGAGGGAGAAATCATGCCTCACTACCTTCCATATCGCCTACTAATGTAGTCATCAAAGGACAAACCGGACATACACTGGATGAGCTGCTTCAGAAGGTTACACGCGGTATCTACGTCGGCAGGATCTGGTACACCTATCCCATTAACGGACTTAAGGCGGGAGATTTCACGGCAACTATCGTAGGTGACTCCTACTTCATTGAGGACGGAAAACTGTCAGATCCCTTAAAACCCAACACGGTGAGAATTAATGATACTGTTCACTCGGTTCTAAACCACCTTACGGGAGTTGAGAATAGACAAACGGGTGTTGTACTGTGGGCAGCAGATGAAGTTATTTATGCACCCCATCTGGCTCTTTCTCAGCTCAAGATGTCCAAAATAGCTGAATTTGTCCAAAGCTTATAAACGATTAAACCACAGAGAGCACAGAGGAATGGAAAAACAGAAGCTTTTATTTTTTTAACATTTAGTTAATTCTCTGTGTCCTCTGTGGTTTTCTTTTTTTTCAAATCTCATATTACCACAAGGAGGTAGAAATGGATCCAAAGGCTTTTTTCAAGTTAAGTTACGGGCTTTATGTTATTACTTCTCAAAAGGGGGATAAGATCAACGGGCAGACCGCGAATGCCCTCATCCAGGTAACCTCGGAACCTCCCGCACTTGCCATTGGCATTAACAACGGCAATCTCACTAACGAGTTTATTAAAGACAGTAACGTTTTTGCTGTATCCATCCTTTCACAGGAAACACCGTTAAATTTTATCGGACAATTTGGCTTCAAATCAGGTAGAGACACAAATAAATTCGATCAGGTCAATTATAAGACAGGCAGCACCGGGGCCCCCCTCATTCTGGACAATACCTTGTCTGTCCTGGAAGCAAAGGTAACTCAAAAAATGGATGTTGGTACACACACCCTTTTTGTGGGAGAAGTTGTCGGCACAGAAGTCATCAGGGAAGGCGAGCCGATGACCTATGCTTACTACCATCAGGTTAAACGGGGCACCACTCCCAAGTCTGCGCCAACATACAGCGGCACCAAAGAAGAAAAGAAGGAAACTGCCCTGCCGAGCTACCAGTGTACCATTTGCGGGTACACCTATGAAGAGGACAAAGGTGACCCCGACAGTGGCATAGCTCCGGGAACACCTTTCGAAGACATTCCGGACAGCTGGACATGTCCGGTCTGCGGAGCAGCTAAAGACCAGTTCAAAAAAGTCTAAACACCACGACACATCTACGATTAACACAACTATTACTAGCAAAGGAGGAGCATCATGCTCAAAATCGGCGAGAAAGCACCGGATTTACAACTCCAGGCATTTCATGAAGGCACATTCAAACAGATCAAACTCTCTGATTACCTGGGTAAATGGCTCGTTCTCTATTTTTATCCGGCAGACTTTACCTTCGTATGACCAACAGAGTTGACGGCAGTTGCCGCCAAATACCCTGATCTTAAAAAATTGAATGCTGAGATCCTTGCCATAAGTGTAGACACTGTCTTCGCTCACAAAACATGGCAGGAACAGGAACTATCAAAAATGGTACCGGGGGGGATCCCCTACCCTATGCTTTCTGATGCCGGGGGAAAGGTTGGCACACTCTATGAAGTCTACAACCCGGACACAGGCATGAATAACAGGGGGCAATTCATTATCGATCCCGATGGAATAATCCAGGCTCTGGAGGTGCTTAACGCCCCGGTAGGTCGAAATGTGGAAGAATTAATCAGGCAGATTGAAGCATTTCAATGTGTGCGAGACTCAGAAGGTACGGAAGCGATACCGGCAGGCTGGCAGAAAGGAAAGGAAACGCTCAAACCGGGTCCAGATCTTGTTTGCAAAGTGTGTACCGTCTGGGAGTCTGACTGAAACTGCCTGGGAAGTGATGAAGAGTGGGTTGCGGGTTTCGGAATAGTATCGGCACCGCAGAGGCGCAAAGAACGCAGAGTAAGATTACGAAAACAAAAGTCAGGAGGAAAAGATTTTCCTCCTTTAACCTTTGCCCTTGTTCTTGATCCTTTTTTTGATCAACCAATAGAACTAATGTAACCAATGCAACTAATTCAACCAAGGTTTAATTCTGATTTCTGTTTTTAACTTTAGGCATT
>CALJBY010000122.1 GCA_938024025.1 uncultured bacterium | reverse complement strand
TTGGAATGCGGATTGCGGAATTCAATGTTTTGAACATTTGATGTTTGAATTTTGAATTGAGTGATTGGGATTGCTCAATCATGAATCCTGTACCTTGTATCATGCATCTTGTTTTTTTCTTCGTGTTTCTTCGTGTTTCTTCGTGCTCTTCGTGGTTTAAGTTTTTAATTTAGGCAGTCTAGGCAATGTAGCTCATTTTAGGCATTTTCTTTTTAGCTTCTGACTCCTTTATTGTCCAATGAATGATCTTAAACATATCCCTCTCGTCATCATCCTGGGACCTACTGCTGTGGGGAAATCAGCATGTGCCTTTGAGCTTGCGCAAAAGTTTGGTTTGGAGATTATTAATGCTGATTCTATGCAGGTCTATCGTGACATGGATATCGGCTCAGCAAAACCCTCCCCCTACGAAAGGAATCTCGTCACCCACCACCTCATTGACATCAGGAATCCGGATGAGGAGTTTAGCGCAGCTCAATTCAGAGAAGAGGCACACAACATCATTGTATCACTCTTTCAACAAGGGAAGCAGGCACTTGTAGTGGGGGGAACCGGTCTCTATATCAGGGCGTTAACGAGAGGTCTCTTTCCTGCTCCCCCGGCTGACCAGAGCTTGAGAGAGGAACTGAAGAAAAAAGAGGAAAGAGAAGGAAAAGGGTATCTCCATAGGGAGCTCGAAAAGGTAGATCCTGAGGCTGCATTACGCATTCACCCTAATGACACCTTCCGGACTATCCGTGCTCTGGAAATATTCTATCTCACCGGCACCGCTATTTCCCAGCAGCACCAAAACCACCAGTTTAAAGAGTGCCACTTCCATCTTCTCAAAATAGGTTTACAAAGAGACCGGGAAACAATCTATCATCGTATTGAAGAGAGAGTTGATACTATGCTCTCATCCGGTTTACTAGAAGAAGTGAAGCGCTTGCTCAAAAAAGGATATGCACCAACGATCAAGCCCTTCCACAGCTTAGGATACAAGCAGATCTTAGGCTATCTCCAGGGAGCAACAAGTTTGGAAGAAGCCACACAGGTGATTAAACGTAATACCAAGCACTATGCCAAACGGCAATTAACCTGGTTCAGGAAAGATACAGAAATAGCATGGTTTACCCTTCCCCAGCAATCCCTTGAGATTAGTGAGGCGGTCAGAAAGTTCTTGAAAATTTAAGCAATTGTTTTATGATAGAACCTGTTTGCACAAGGGTGCAGTACCGTTTCACCGGCAATCCTGCAACATTGATGGTCTTGCAAAAAGTCACCTATCAGACGACATAGTAAAAAGATTCAGATGCAAGGCGTGCAAATACGAAGGAATGGGTTATACTTACTGGTACGCCGGCTTGGCCGCCTTGCCTCACATTCAGAGATGTAACTGGATCAAAAACAATTTAACAGGGCAGGGATGCAGCTCAACGCAGCATATGGACTTTTTAGGAAGTCGTCAACATTCTTAGAAAAAGCTTAGTTACCATGGAGATAGATAACAATAGAGAACGAGCCCTGTTGATAGGGACACGCAACGGAAACAAAAGAGAATGGGACGTTTCAGATTCTCTGGAAGAGCTTTCGTTGCTCACCAAAACCGCTGGTGCTTGTGTTGTGGGTACCATCATTCAGGAATTAAAAAAGATTGATGCCTCACTATTGATTGGAAGGGGAAAGGCGGTGGAAATAAGAGAGGTTATCAAGTCACACGATATCGATTTAGTGATTTTTGACGATGATCTCACTCCCACCCAGCAAAGGAACCTGGAAGCACTCTTCGACACGAAAACAATCAATCGGACAGGTCTCATCCTTGATATTTTTGCCCAACGAGCTCGCTCAAAAGAAGGAAAGCTGCAGGTAGAACTCGCCCAGCTTACCTATAACCTTCCCCGCCTGAAGGGGAAAGGTGTACGTTTGTCAAGGCTCGGTGGGGGAATAGGAACGAGGGGACCAGGGGAAACCCAGCTGGAAGTAGATCGGCGAAAAATAAAGGAACGCATAACAAAATTAAAAAAAGAAATTAATAAAGTACGAAAGGTGAGAAGCGTGCATCGCCTGAGAAGGAGGTTTCTTTCCCACTCAAGCATAGCTCTCATTGGCTACACCAATGCTGGTAAGTCTACCCTCTTAAACCGCTTATCCTCTGTAGGTGTCTTAGCAGAAAATCGCCTCTTCAGCACCTTAGATCCCAAGATCGTAAAGATTGGTTTGCCTAACAACCAGGAAGTATTCGTCACTGACACGGTTGGATTCATTGAAAAACTGCCTCACCAGCTCATTGCTGCGTTCAAGGCAACGTTTGAAGAGGTAAATGAAGCAGATCTCCTCCTGCATGTAATCGATATGAGCAACCCCCGTTTTGAAGCTCAGATTAGTGCCGTGAATAAGGTGCTTACAGAAAGTGGTGTGTCCCCGAAAAACATCATACACGTTTTTAACAAAATAGATCGCGTGCCCCACAGGCACATGATCAGCTCGTGGTTAAGAAAGGAGGAAAATGGTGTTGCTGTCTCATCCCTCACGGGTGAAGGAATAGACACCTTACTCACCCTGGTGGCAAACTTCGTTTCAGCTTCTCTTACAAAAGTCAGGGTAAAAATTCCTTTTGATGCCGGGGAAACTATCAGCCATATTCTCAGGAAGGGCAACATCATTACAAAAAAGTATTCACCCACAGGAGTCGTCATTGAAGCTGAAATAAACACAGCTCTTCTTGATTCACTTAAGCCGTATGTGCAATGAAGAAATTGTTCCTCGTGCACGCAACGTCAATTAACTGATGACCAGCAATAGCTCAACCTTTTGTCAAGGTGGTAAAACGTGAAAAACCTCTCTTTAGTAGTACTGGTAGCATGTATCGCACTACTCTTCCTGTCATCCAGCAGTCCTTTTGCACAGGAAACAGGTGCAACCGATCCCATTATAACTACGGGAATAGCTGACATTAAGGGTGGCAGCGTTGTCCGCGCACGAAACAAGGCAATTGCTGACGCCCAAAAGAAGGCACTTATGGAAGCAGTGGGAATGCTGATGACGTTTGATCGTATTGAAAAACAGTTTGCTCGTTTTAAGTCTGCACTTTTTGACCGGGCGGATTATTTTATTGAAAGCTATAGGGTCCTTTACGATAACACCCTTGATGACCGCTATTATATTTCTCTTCAGTCAACCATATCGTTTGAAGCACTGAAAGATTATCTCGTAACCAGAAAGTCCCTTACTCCCCGTGCAAAGCTACCCCGCATCCTCCTTATGATTGCCCAACAGAGGCTTAATCAGGATTTCTACACCTGTTGGTGGTCTTTCATAGATCCCGAACAGGAATTAACTACTATTGATCAGACGGTACGCAACGAACTTCAAAAAGCGGGATTCGAAGTGATAGATCATACCCTGATGATCCCAAAAAGGACTACGGGCGTTTATGGTTGTATTGACATAGGGCCAGAGGCAATTCAGGCGTTAGGTGCCCAATTCCAGGCAAACATTGCAATCGTCGGCAATGCTCAAGTAGTAGTAACGGCTGAAAACGAAGATCCTCCCCACACGGTCATACAGGCAAACATTACATCACAAGCAATAAAAATAGAAGACGGTTCTCTCCTTGCAACGGGTGAGGTGTATTTCCCCGCTACAGAGGACAGTGAAGCGGCCGCACAGGAGATCTCACTTAAGAAGGCATCATTAGCCTTTGCCCGTCAGATGAGTGATAAAAT
>CALJBY010000121.1 GCA_938024025.1 uncultured bacterium | reverse complement strand
GATCTACTTTTTGGTCACCATCCAGATTTTCCAACCGCACCATTTTTAAACAGTATCCTGGGCACACATCAATACACGCACCGCAGAGGATACACTTTTCACTGTCGAAGGCAGGGGTGAAAAAACACTCTAGACAACGTTCCCCTTCTTCCCGGGGTTCTATCTCACTGATGCCCCGGGTGATTTCCTTCCAGTTTCCTTTGCGTTCACAAACAGGGATTTTTTTCTCTTTCTGACGAGTCTTTAATTCAAAGGCCCGATCACGGGGACGGGGTGGCGATTCTTCCTTGTCTGTTACTCTCCCTTCCCGCAGATCTGCACCTTTGAGGTAACGGTCAATGGATAGTGCAGCTTCATGACCGTGGGAAATAGCCTCCACGACCGATTTGGGGCCGGTAACACCATCACCACCTGCAAAAACACCCGGCAGACTGGTCTCTAAGGTCACTTCATCCGCCTTGAGCGCAATATCCCTGAACGTCTCAAGTCCGCTCTCCTCCCCCAAAAAAGAGAGATCAGCGGCCTGGCCTATGGCCACAATCACGGTATCAGCAGCAGTTGTGGTAGTCTCTTCCTCATCATAGGAAGGGTTGAACCTCCCCTCGGGGTCAAAGACCGAGGTGCATCGCTTAAAACTCACTCCCGTAACTTTACCTTCAGTCCCCTCAAAGCGCTGAGGGCCCCAGCTGCAGTTAATGGTAACACTTTCTTCCAGCGCATCGTCTACCTCCCACTCATGAGCCGGCATTTCTTCCCTCTTTTCCAGGCAGAACATCTCTACCACCTCGGCCCCTGAGCGTAGAGCACACAGGGCTACATCCACAGCCACATTTCCCCCTCCAACCACGGCTACCTTTGGCCCGATAGAAGGGGGATTCCCCAGGTTGACATCTTTTAAAAACTCAACTCCTCCCAAAACCCCTTCCAGCGTGCTGCCCTCAAGGGGGAGCTTTCTGCTTGCCTGAGCGCCGATAGCCAGGTAAACAGCCTGGTAGCCCTTTTGCTTGAGTTCCTCCAGGGTGAGATCACTCCCCATGGGAGTATTCACCTTAAGTTCCACACCGAGGTCGAGTATTTCCTGCACCTCCTCCGCAAGGATTTCCTTGGGCAAACGATAGGAGGGGATGCCCGTAAGCATCATTCCTCCCGGTGAAGGAAGGGCTTCAAAAACAGTGACGGGATACCCCATAAATGCCAGATCCTGGGCAGCCGTTAACCCGGAAGGGCCCGCACCCACAATGGCAACCTTGGGTTTTTGCGGATCGATGGTTGGTTTTTTCCAAAAAAGAGCAGCGCGCTCCTCAGCACTTCCCTCTTTTTTTCTCTCTCTCACATAATCGGAAATAAACCGTTTGAGGGGGTTTATGGCAATCGACTCATCCTCCTCCTGGCGCTTACACACAAACTCGCAGGGGTGGTGACATACCCTGCCGCAGACCGAAGGGAAAGGATTACGTTCTTTGATGACCCTGTAAGCCTCTACAAACCGCCCTTCTGAGATCAAAAATGCATATTTACCTGCATTAATATGGGTTGGGCAGGCATTAAAGCATCGGATTGATCTCTGATACCAATCAAAATCAGCAGGTTCTACCTGGTAGGTTTTTGCACTCATTATTGCTCAACTTTGACGACTTCGTAAAAAGTCCATCTGCTGCGTTGCACTGCATCCTCAGTCATTGCAGCGTACCAGTAAGTACGCTTCATTCCTTCGTATTTGTGCGCCTTGCATCTGAATCTTTTTACTTTGTCGTCTGATTGTTGACTTTTCACGGGATCATCAACTTGTAAGCTTATAATTTAAAATACCCCGGCGCAACGCAGCAGATGGGGCTTGGCCGAGCTCCTTGGCCGACACGAGCGCCAGCTCGGGCAGGCAGCCAGACTTTTTACGAAGTCGTTACTAGTTTTCAAAACCCCCATGTCTGATTTCACCGTGGCAACTGCCGCATTCTACTTTTGGTTTGGTGAAGTCGGTGTTCCAGTTAATGTGTACATCATGTTGATACTGGGTGTCATCAAAGCGTTCAATTTCATAGTGGCAATTAAGGCAACGTTCCGGTGTAACCTCTCCATTCCCGATTAACACCAGGGATTTTTCTTCAACACGCTCACGGGTTGTATCATGACAGGTGAAGCAGGTTCCGATAGCAGTCCCAATTGACTCGTCCTTGGGATTCATCAAGTGGCAGTAGTAACAAACCTCTGCAGACACTTCAAAATGCTCTCCACTGTCATTACTCACGTGCTCATGACAGTTGTTACACTTAAGCTCAATACCAAAGTTTTGTTGATTGAGCATCACTTCATGGTTGAACTTTATAGTGCTATTCTTAAACTGTTTACTGACAATGGGCTGGTACAGATCACTACTGTCCTTAGTATGACACCCAACCCTCAGGCAGGAAGCATCGTTCACATTGGCACTCGATTTGGGGGGATAGTAGCCGGTAAAATTTTTTGCAACCATCAAGAGTCCATATATTCTTCCTTTAAAGAAATTTCTTACCCCCGGTGTGTAGTGGCAAGCAAAGCACCCAGCTCCTTCTTCATAGTGGGCGGCAGTCTTCCATGTGTTAAACGGTGTTTCCATGCAGTGGCAGCTGCCGCAGAAATAGGGGTTTTCGGTAGCAACCATGGTATAGTCAAAGAGAAAGTATATGAGGAAAAGCAACAGTGGCAGAAAGATTAAAAAGGTTCTGGCACGGGTGGCAATCAGAAAAGAACTTAAAGACCACTTAAGTTTGAAGATACCTTTTAGAAAGGGATAGA
>CALJBY010000120.1 GCA_938024025.1 uncultured bacterium | reverse complement strand
TGACCCTGCTTACAAAGCGGAGTCAAGAGGCATTAAACCGGTCAAACATGTCTGTTTAGAAGGTATCAAGCCAGTTTTCATCCGGGATACTGGATTTTTGTGGATTAGCAAATATTTGATTTTTCCTTGACAAAAAATATAGCATCATATATTATAATAGTATATTATGCAATGGATTCCAAAGGTATTGGAAAATGTCCTCATTATTCATGGTTTTATCTATAGTGTCCGCGCCCTTTGCCGTATGGGTTGCCAATGACATTGCCTGTCCATTCCTTAATAAAAAAGATTTATCCTCGTTTATAGTGTGTTCTTTGATTTTTCTGTTCGTTGGATTCGGAATCCCCCTCTTCTTTCTCACCATATCCTTCCTTGCACTACAGTAACCATCCCCTCGTACAATCCCTATTTAGTCCTTCAGCTGATTTATGGCTACAGGGCAGCATCATTCAACCTGGCTCCCCTTTATTATTGTTTGCCATTTAAAAATTATAAAACAAATTTATGAAATCATACTTGACAATTGTGTGTTAATATTTTATTTATTTATTTAAAAATATTATCGTTTTGCACAGTCCGGTCATGTTTTTTTTCCACTTATCTTACAATAATGTACGTTTATTAACCTTCAGGGAGGAGAAGATGAAAAAAAATGTTATTTGTTATTGCGCTTTAATCGTTACCTTTCTTTTGTGCCTCAGCAACTGTAACCTGGTCGGCCAGCAATGCACTCCCGGAGAAACCCAGGCGTGTTATTCTTCCGATGGCACCGAAAAAGAACAAACCTGCAAAGCAGACGGCAGTGGCTGGGAGGCTTGTAACACCATCGATTATTCAGTCTGGTGCGATGACGAAACAGGACTGTGCTGGCAGGATCCGCAGAAAGACGCTTACGACCTCGAAGATCCGGGACTTATACAACCCGATGCAGTAAGATACTGCGAGGAGCTGGTTCTCGGTGGCTATGACGACTGGCGGCTTCCCAATATTGACGAGATGAGGACGGTAATAGACGGTAATCCCCCCGCCGAAGCAGGCGGTGCATGCCCCATGACTGAGGGAAGTCCCCGGGATGACATGGGAGACGAAGCGTGTGGTCCGATTGCGTCATGCGCCGGCCCGGGGATGGGCAGCTGCTACTGGATACCTGAATTTACGGGAACCTGTTGTGACAAGCCTGACCCTGCATCGGTGGGCCATCCACTGGAGTTTGTTTCATCTACCGTTTCCAGTGATGATCCAAACTGGGTCGGCTGTGTCCTCTATGACAACGGCGCCGTTTCCTTCAACCACATTAACAGCTTCGCGGATGCCCGCTGCGTTCGTGATGCACCAACACCTCCGGTCACCTGCGAGGAGGGTCCGGCCGAAGAGTGTGTACCCGGGGAAACCAGACAGTGCACGGCCTCAAACGCGAAAACCGGCGCCCAGGTCTGTTCAGATGACGGCCTTTGCTTCGGACCATGTGAGAGCACGGAATTTACCATCTCCCCTCCCATTGAGGACATTTGTGAGCAGTGCGACCAGATCCAACTGACCATAAGGGTGCCCGAGGAGCTCACGGTGAAGCCGGCACAGATTATGGCATTTCTCTATGAGCGTGATGAGGGAGAATGGGTCTTTCCGCCCGCGAGACCTCCGGATGCTGGAACCGAGGACAATCAGGTAGTAAATCCCGACATTGATGTGGATAAGCCCTTTACCATGACCGTTCCTGCATGCACCTATTACCGTGAGAATTGCGTAGCCGGTGAATTTTTTCTCTTAGTCTATCTCTTAAATGAGGACAAAATGCCGCCATACCCGACTGAGGGTGAATACGGGTGGGGAATGGTCCAGGAGCCCATGACCCTGGGGGATGGCCCGCAGAAGGTGATCGAAAAGGAAATCATGCTCGTCCCGTGCGGTGAAGACACGGATGGCAACAGCATAGGCGATGCCTGTGAGTCTTGAAACAGTTCCTTCAACAACAGCCATGTGCAGGGAGGTATAGATCGGTGGATGACCACAAAGGAAAGAAAGAAATCTGCAGAACAGGCAGTTCAATTTCCCGCAGGGATTTTCTCAAAACGTCCGGAATTGTCGTTATTGGTGTGGGGTTCGGCGGTTGTGTCATTCCAGGTGGGGTTGCGGTCTCGAAAGGATATCTTCTTGTTGATACAAAGAAGTGCCAGGGCTGCCTGACGTGTATGCTAGCCTGTTCCCTGGTACATGAAGGCTTCGAGAGCCTTTCCCTTGCCAGGATACAGGTTGTGCAAAACTCGTTTAAGAACTTCCCCGATGATATAAACATAGCCCAGTGCAGGCAGTGTGTAGAGCCAGCCTGTCTGGCAGCCTGCCAGTTCGATGCCCTGCATGTGGATCGTCGTAATGGCAACGTGAGAACAATAGACAAGGAGAAGTGCGTCGGCTGTCAAGAGTGCGTTAAGGCATGTCCCTTTGAGCCGGGCAGATCAATCTGGAATTTTGAGGAAGGATACTCCCAGAAATGCGATTTATGCGCAGTCTCTGATCACTGGCAGGAACAGGGCGGCCCGAACGGAAAACAGGCCTGTGTAACGCTCTGTCCCATGAGGGCAATACAGTTCACGACAGAAGTACCCATTCAGTCAGGGGATGAGGGATACAATGTAAATCTGCGGGATGAAAACTGGGGAAACTGGGGATATACCACAGAGTAATTTCACGGGATGTCTTAAGCCTATCTCCCCGGAGACTTCTCTCTTCTACAATACATTAACATGAGGAACGTACGCTATGAACGGTTACACGGGAAAGATCTTAAGAATCAACCTTACCTCAGGAGTGATTTCAGACCTGGATACCAGCGACTATGAGGAGTGGGGAGGGGGACATGGCATCGGCTCAGCTATCTTCTTTGATCTTGTACAGGACAAGACCATAAGCGGCCTTGATCCCACCAACGTGGTTACCATTATGACATCCCCTCTTACCGGAACCATGGCCCTCGGTGCCAGTGCCCGGACAGAAATCCAGGGCATTGGCGTCCAGTCCTATCCCGAGTGGTTCACCCGGAGTGGTGTTGGTGGACGATTCGGCCCAATGCTGAAGTATGCCGGTTGGGACGGAGTCGTTATCGAAGGTAAGGCGGCAAACCGGGTCTGGCTCGATATACGGGATGGAGAGGTACAGCTGAAAGATGCAACTACTCTATGGGGTCTTGACACATGGCAGACACAGGAAACCATCTGGGAGGAGAT
>CALJBY010000119.1 GCA_938024025.1 uncultured bacterium | reverse complement strand
GTTCCCTCGCTGGAGCTCAAGTTCTCGAACACAACACCTATGTCAGACAAGGTGGTTGTTAGTTGATGGTAGATGGTTTCATCGGTGAGGAGTTTACCCAGGGTGCCTTCTCCCCGTTCAATGCTCCTGGAGAGGTTTTTTAAAGAGGTGCTCGTTTCTTCAAGATTGCTGATGATTGACTGCAGGGCCCCTCTTTTACCCTTTTCCTCTTGAGCGTTGTCAGTGGGTTGGGTGATCGTTCGGGTAAGGTCGTTAATGCCCGTGGCAACGGTGCTCAATTCCGTTAACAGCTGGTCTATGTCTGCAGGAGGGGCTCCCTGCAGAAGTTCTCCCTCGTGTGTAACCGGCGGTTTTTGAGGGGAACCAGGTTTGATCTCGATATAATTTTCACCTAACAACCCTTCCGAACGCAGGTAGACGAGAGAATCTTCGGGTAAGGTGAGGGCCCTGGGTAAGCGCATGGAGATCTTTGCCTTGCCGCCCTCTATCTTCAATGCCTCAACCTTGCCCTGTGTGACCCCCAAAACTTTTACCGGCGAATCTTTCAGTAATCCTGCCGCGGAGTCAAGCTTGACGGTGACAAGATAGCCCTTGTCCTGCCCGAAATTCCATTTACCTACCGTTGCTGTCATGTAAATGAGGATGCACAGCCCCAGTATAACGAATAGACCTACTTTTACTTCTGTAGACATAGGGGTACCTTCCTTGACTGTCAAAAATGAGTTTACCCGTTGTTAAAAGCAGTCAGGTTGGCACGCTTGCAGGCCAACAGGCTGTTCCTTATATCTGGGCTTCGGCCTGGGTAATGGGTCCCTCAGCCTTTCCCTGGATAAACTGTTGAACGATGGCACTGGTAGAGTTCTTTATTTCATCGGGTGTCCCGACCTCTATGATTTTACCCTGGTAGAGCATTGCAATACGATCGCCGACTTTATAGGCGCTTACCATGTCGTGGGTAATGGTGATAGAGGTGACCTTGATTTTTTTTCTCATTTCAACAATCAACGCATTTATGGTATCTGCCCGGATGGGATCGAGTCCGGTAGTCGGTTCATCGTAGAGCAGTATCTCGGGTTCCATGGCAATTGCCCGTGCTAAACTCACCCGTTTTCTCATCCCTCCACTGAGCTCAGAGGGCATGAGGTCTTCAATCTGATGGAGCCCCAGAAGATTTAATTTTTCGATAGCACGCTTTTTGACTTCTTTTTTACTGAGCGTGGTGTGCTGGAGAAGCCCGAAGCCCACATTCTCCCACACCTTCATGGAGTCAAAGAGGGCACCGGCTTGAAAAAGCATACCAAATTTTTTTCTTAATTGGTAGAGGTCTTTTTCTTTGAGTGAACCAATATCCTGGCCCGCCACAAAGATGTTTCCCCGGTCCGGGCTCAGTATGCCTATAATGCATTTAATGAGTACGCTTTTGCCCGTCCCGCTTCCTCCAATAACTACCATGCTTTCACCTTGTCGTATAGCAAGGCTCAGTCCCCGCAACACATGGTTATGCGCAAATGACTTATGTACGTCGTTTACTTCAATAAGGGTTTTTTCAGCAGCTGAAAGCATAATAAAGTAGTGCCTAAAATGAGCTAAAATGCCTAGAATGCCTAAATTAAACCACGAAGAACACGAAGAAAAAAACAGGATACAAGATACAAGATACATGTTTTTTAAATCCAAAATCTGCAATGTAAAGGCCCATCACTCCATTACTCCACCACTCCAAAACTCCATGAGTTTCTCACATCACACATCATTGAAAGCCCGTAACCCGTAGCGTGTAAACTGTTATTCAGTACTTCAGTACTCCATCACTCCAGTTTTAAAAGAGTAGGGCCGTAATGATATAGTTAAATATTAAAATGAGCAGGCAGGAAAGTACCACGGCCTTGGTAGTTGCCCGTCCTACTCCTTCGGCTCCCCCCCGTGTGAAAAATCCCTGATAGCAGCTAATGGTGGCAATGATAACTCCGAAAACAGCTGCCTTGAATAATCCGCTGAAAATGTCATTCAACTCTAAATAATTCCATGTTCTCTCCATGTAGGTATAAGGATTGCTGCTCAGGACCTTTACGCTGACAAAATAACCTCCCGCTATGCCTATGAGATCTGCAAAAATGACCAGCACAGGCATCATAATAAGTGCCGCCAGCAGCCGGGGAACAATGAGGTACTTTATGGGATTAACCGCGAGTGTATAGAGTGCATCAATTTGCTCGGTAACCTGCATGGTGCCGAGTTCTGCCGCCATGGATGAGCCTACTCTTCCAGAGACCATAAGGCCGGTGAGGACGGGCCCCAACTCCCGTGTGATAGAAAGTGCGACCACCGTACCGACAAATGTTTCTGCGTTAAACCGTTGAAACCCCGTATAGCTTTGCAGAGCAAGCACTGCACCCGTAAAGGCACCGGTTATGAGTACGACAGGCATCGATTTTATCCCCACCTCCTCCATTTGCCTGAGAATATCTTTGAGGTTAAAGGGACGTTGAAAAGTAAGGAGCACAGCCTTCCATAAAAGCAGGGTGATCCTTCCTGACTCTTGAAGAAACAGTATGCTGACGGAACCAATCAGATGAAAGAAGTTATTGAGCATACGATCCTTAATCGAATATGGTGCAATTAGTCCTTACGATAGACACGCGGCACCCGTTGACCTATGCCGCAGAGAAATTCGTACGCAATGGAACCCATCTTTTCTGCTATGTCTTCTGCCGTTATGCTCTCATGCGCCTGGGAGCCCATGAGCACAACATCGTCACCTAAGGATACACCGGGTATCTCTGTGGCATCAACCATAACCATATCCATACAGACTACTCCTACAACGGGAGCCCGTTTCCCCCTGATCAGCACTTCTCCCCTGTTGGATAAGGAGCGGCAGTACCCATCTGCATAACCGATGGGTAAGGTGGCAATGAGGCTTTCCCGTGTACAGGTGAAGGTTCTCCCGTAGCTGATGCTGGTACCTTCAGGGACTGTTTTGAGAGCAATAATTTTTGTTGTGAGGCTCATGACCGGCTGCAGATCAATCTTCTGCATTAAGGTTTTTGCCGGATATGCTCCGTAAAGCATGATGCCGGGGCGTACCAGGTTAAAAGTATCCAGCTGTTTATCTATAATGGCAGCGCTATTGGCGAGGTGTTTATAGTGTGGATGAATACCCATGTTGTGGAGTTCATCGATCTGTTGGTTGAAAAGTGCTGCCTGTCTCTGGGTAAAGTCAACACCGGAGTGATTATCCTGATTGGTATCAGCCAGGTGTGTGAGGATCCCTTCAACTTCCAGCCCATCCAATTTTGTAAGGGTTTGAAAGAAATGGCTTGTTGCCGGGGGTAAAACACCCAACCTCCCCATGCCGGTGTCAATTTTGACATGGATTTTAACGTGCCGGTTACTGCGGTGGGCGTGTTGCGAGAGTTCCCTGGCGGACTCGAGGTTGTATACAACGGGAATTAAATCATGGTGTAGCACAGCGGTTGCCTGCCCGGTAAAACTCCCTCCCAGTAGAATGATCGGGGTGGTAATGGAGGCCTTTCTTAATTCTATTCCTTCCTCACAGGTAGCAACCCCCAGGAAATCAACGCCTAACTCCTGAAGTGAACGGGAGATTTCGACGGCCCCATGTCCATAGGCATTTGCTTTTACTACGGCAAGGATTTTTGCCTCCTTACCCGTTCTTTTCTTTATGCGGGTAACGTTGTGTTCAAGGGCGTCAAGATTAACTTCAGCTCGTGTCGGTCTGGTCATGAGTGTCATAATACGTATGGTTCAGGTTGCTATCATCTTGAAAAAAGAAGCGGGAGGGAAGAGGTGAGGCTGTTAGAAAACTCGTTAGGGAAGAATAATCTGGCCGGACTCACTTCTTTTTTCTTTTTGTGATTGTTCTTTTAGAAAAGCTAAATTCTTTTCTACGGTCTTGAGCGCGAAGGGATGATTGTTTGATGGTACACCTTTCGGTGCAAAAGCCAGGGCTGCAGCAAAAGCACTTTTCGCATCGTCCTGTTTATCAGTTTTCCAGAGGATATAGGCGCTCTCCTCCAGTCGTCTTTGAAACAAAAGACGATTCTTATCATCAAAAAATGCTTGAGCTGTCTTTTGTACTATTTCATGGGTTCTCGACTCTTTCTGCGGTTCCGAGAGTACAAGCGGGCTGTTTTCAAGTTCATGAATCTCCTGATAGGCATTGACCAGCAACTTCCAGTCAAGCAACCAGAATGTAAAGGTATATTTTGCTATCAGGTCTTCAGATCGTTTCAGTAACGGTGCCTCAGATTGTATTGCGTCAGCAGGTAAAAGAGTGTACATTGCCGGTTTTTCCAAAGCGGTGTCGTAGGACCCAAAAAATTTTTTCCACAAAAAGTAGTTGGCTGGAATTTTGGTTCCCGAGATGTGATTTCTCTGGGAAGACTCTTTTATGAGAAGATGGCAATAATCAAGGGCAACTTCGACCATAGTGATATCCTTCGTCGTGCTTATTCTCGTCAGGTACTGTTCGAAGTCTTTAGGGGTGGTGACGGAAGCTATAAGGTCGTTAATACCCTTCTGATCACTTACTAAAAATTGAAGAATGGTAAGTTCTTGGTCATCCTTTGGTTTGACTGCTAAGATTAATCGCTCACCGAGGGGGTCCATGGTGGTAACATAGGCGGTGGGGGAGGGTAGTGGTACCTCCGCCGTTGGTGCGGTAACCGCTGTCAGGGGGTCAGGGGAAGCAAGTTCAATCCCTTTGTTTTTGAGACGATACAATGTTTTTTTGATTCCCTTGGACAGCTCCTTGTCCTCTGTCACCGTGAGGATCTGGGTTAGGAGGTATACTGCACCGGTATCAGCACGTGATCCCAGGAAGTCGATGATCTTGGGTGCCACCTTATTTTTTGTTTTAAAAATATGTAAAAAGAGCGGCAGGATTTTTTCCCCCTTCAGGTGAAACAGTTCCATAAGAATGCCCAGCTGAAGGGCAGGGGAGGTCTTATTAAAGTTGCTGAAAAGTTTTTCGCTGTCCTGAGATTCCAGAGAAGCACTTTCTTCCAGCAGGGTTGCAAGGTGATTGGCTATTTCTTCAGCTTTATTGGCACGTTCTAAGAGCTGATTATCCACCATTGTATCAGAACGAATGAGATAGTGGAGTATATCCACAAGTATCCGAGGGGCAAAGGTTTCCTTTAGCAGCACAGCGTTGAGGCTTTCACTCAGGCTTAACCTTTTAAGGTGAGGAAAGAGATGGTTGATCATAAAATCCTGCTCAGAGATGCTGCTCTTGCTGAATTTCCTCGATAAAACAGTAGTGTAATCAATAGGAGTGTTTTCCAGTTCCCTAATCTTGCTGAAGAGCACGGTGGGATCAGGCAGCGGTAAACATTCTGCAATAATCTCATCTACTATCGTGGAAACCTTAGCTTTATCATCAGTTCCCGCTGCAGATTTCTTCTTGGATGCCGTTTTTTTCATGGTTGTAAAGCTCCTGTTCACAATACGGATAGATTATACATTAAGAGTGTTCTTTAAGTCAAAATATTTCAGGGGAAGCTCGCTCAACCCACAAAGCGTTTCTTAATACCTGTATTTTTTTCAATTGTAAACTAATTATTTTAGTATTATAAGTTTGCAGTAACGCAAGTAACGGAAAATAAATTAGTTAACACCAAAAGGGGGCAAAAGTCCGTTCTCTGGCGGTTCTCTGGGAGGTGTGTTGTTACTTTAACCTGTGCCACATGCCCAGCGTGCAATGGTACTGCAAAAAGGTCTTAAGTCCTACTTATGAGGTAAAGTAATGTAGCCGTTAGATAACGTGCATTTTAGGAGGCAGTAAAATGTTAGAGGATGGTAATGTTAACACCTATAGGGGTACCACTATTTCGGTTCCCTATCCCTCAGAGTGTATGTTTGATGTGGTAGTGTGACATGGGATGAGGCTTGTGTCGATTGCACCTTTCTTAGAAGCATGAACTTTTCGACACCTGAAATTATCAACATTTGCGATTGGAATATACACTATGGATGTGATATAGGTGATTAAAGGTAATAGTTAAAGGGGAATGGAATCATCTTGCACAAAAACTTCTTTATCTTAGCATTGCTGTTATTTCTTTTCAGTAGTCATCCTTTGGGCGTTTCAGCTACCCAAGCCAAAGCACCCCATGGTATCATCCTGATTTCGTTTGATACACTGAGGGCTGATAGCCTTGGCATCTATGGTTATCACCGCAACACCAGTCCCTTCATTGATGCCTTCGCACAAGAGAGCATTGTATTTGAGAATGCTATTGCCCAGGCACCCTGGACGCTCCCGTCACATATGTCTATCATGACATCCCTGTATCCAATCTCTCATGGTGTTGTTGAAACCAATTTGAGCTTGGCAGATGAACAGGTGACACTGGCTGAATTACTTCGGGCCGGAGGGTATCAGACAGCAGCTTTTACCAGTGGAGGCCCTATGAGTGAAGTCTACGGCTTTGATCAGGGGTTTGACACGTATGATCATAAATGGATTACTATCGAGCAGCTGCTCCCCAAAGTAAAAAAATGGCTGGAGACAAATAAGGCGAATCCCTTTTTCCTTTTTATTCATTCTTTTGATATTCATTATCCTTATAAAC
>CALJBY010000118.1 GCA_938024025.1 uncultured bacterium | reverse complement strand
GGGGAACGCATGGTCCGTCTCTCAAGTGTAGCTAACTATATCCGTTTTGCCGGTAAAGGTGGGAGCGGTGCCGTTATGGGGTCAAAGAATCTCAAGGCCATTGCCATCAGGGGAACGGGGAAAGTTGCCCTGCACGATAGTTCCCGCCTGGGTGAGATTAGACGTGACATCATAGAGGCATTGAAGGAAAGTCCGCCCATCCAGGCCCTGAAGCAGGGAAGTTCTGCGGCCTTTAATCAAACGGTTGCTGAATTGCAGGATTTTGGTTACAAGCATTTTCAGGAAGGTGGATGGAAAGATGGCAATAAACTCTATATTGAAAATATACTCCAAAGCCTGGAACAGGAGCACCGGTCCTGCTATGCGTGTCCCATAGGGTGTGGTGTTATCAGCAGGGTTAAAAAGGGAGACTTTAAAGGGACTGAGACGGGTGGCCCCATGGCAGAGGCCTACTGGAATTGGGGCTGGAAATGCGGCATAACGGATGTGGACGCCATATGCAAGATTACCGAACTCTGCAACAAGAATGGATTATGTGTAAACTCGGCATCTGAGCTGGCAGCGTGGATGATGGAGTGTCAGCAGCGCGGATTGCTATCGACGGAGGTGACCGGAGGAATGAAGCTCAACTGGGGTGATGGCAAAGGGTCAGTCGAAATGATGGAAATGCTTATTGAGCGTAAGGGGTTTGGCAATATCCTTGCCGAGGGAGTAAAGAAAGCGGCAGAGATGGTTGGAGGGGGAACTAAGGAGTACGCCATGCACGTTAAGGGCATGGAGCTTGATGGTGATGAGTGGCGTCAGAATAAAGCATCTGCTTTAACCGCTGCAACTGCCGAGCGGGGGGCATCTGTTGTGCGCCCCTGGGGGTTTCCGATTGATATGGGTGTATTGTTTGAGGAGATAACCGGTTTGAAAGAAAAGCCTGACCCCAGCAAGGAAGAGGGTATTGCCAAATGGTACAAGCCCTATAAGGAGTTTACGGTTGCCTCAAATTGTATCGGGGTCTGTCTCTATCCCGCCCTCTTTAATATTCCTTCCGTGCAACAGACCCTGGAGGCCTATACTGCTATAACAGGCAGGGACAGTACCCTGAAAGAATATCTCCAGGTGGGGGAAAGAACGATCTGTGTACAACGGGCCTTCAATGCCCGGGAAGGGTTCACCCGCAAGGATGATACCCTTCCCAAAAGAATACTCCAGGAACCCGTAAAGGGTGGTAAATATGATGGCCAGCGTATTCATAATTTCGATGCCATGCTCGATGATTATTACACTGAATCCGGTTTTGACATCAAAACGGGGTGGCCTACGAGAGAGAAGCTCAATGAGGTGGGATTAGAGGATGTAGCTGATGATCTCTATTTACAGAAAGGAAGAAAGAAACTATGAAACCACAGAGGACACAGAGAGGTTAACTTTCAATTTCGGATTGCGGATTTGGGGTTGCAGGGAAAAATGAACGTCGAACATTCAACGCTCAACATCGAATGTTGAATGGAAAACAAAATAGATTCTATATTGGAAGTTGGCCGTTCAATGTTGCATGCTCATCTTTTCAATCCGCAATCCCAATTCCAAAATTCAAAATGTGTGGATTCTGACTCCTGTCTTCTGACTGCTTTATTTTTTAGTTTTTCTTCGTGCTTCGTGGTTTTATGTTTTTAATTTAGGCATTCCAGGCAGTGTAGTTCATTTAAGGCATTTAAATTTTTTGTGGTTCGGTTTTGTAAAAACTGTAGGTAGAAATGGGAGGAAAGATGAAACGTGAAACCTATGATGTGATAATCATAGGGGCAGGCATGGGTGGACTGACCTGTGGGGCATGGCTTGCCCATAAGGGCATGCAAGTGCTTGTTGTAGAACAGAATCTGCAACCGGGGGGACTCTGCTCAAGCTACAAGCGGAACGGTTTCACTTTTACGCCGGCAGCCTCAATTATGACGGGAACCACGAAAAAGGACGGGGTCTTTGAGCGCTTGACTAAAGCGTTGGGGATAGATAACAATATAGAGTTCTTACCACTAGAGCAGGGCTATCATGTACATTTGCCTGATTTCGATTATGTGCTCTACTCTGGAGGTGAAGAGGCACGCCAGAAGCTGATCGAACAGCTGATTAAACTTTTCCCCCACGAGGAAAAAGGTATACGGGCATTCTTTGACAAGCTTGTAACTATTTACCGGCAGGCTGACTATGCATCCTTCCTCGGAACGGGTCCCGGTGATATAGCCCGCATCCTCTTCAAATGTCCTACCCTGGTTCGCAATATGGGCAAAGGCATTGTCTCTTTTGTCAATGACTACGTAACTGATCCTAAACTCAAGGCTGTGCTTTCGATTAACTCGACCTGTGCAAATCTGCCCCCATCCAGGATGTCGCTGGTCGGTATAGCTGGATTACTCATTGAGGGTGGCTTATCGAATCCGCACGTTAGGGGGGGGGCCCAGGCTGTCTCCAACGCCTTTGTGAAGGCTATAGAAGATAATGGGGGAGAAGTGCTACTGGGGCACCTCGTGGACAAAATAGTACTTGAGAATAATACAGCATGTGGAGTGTCACTAATCAAATCATCCGGTGCGGTTAACCAAGGGGAGGGCGCAAACCCTTCAGAACCGAGAAAAATTAAAGGGAAGTATGTTGTGTCAAATGCTGCTGCCCGTCAGACCTTTAACAACCTGATCGGGAAAGAAAAACTATCGAAGAAGTTTATAAATAGCCTTAATAAACTTGAACCAACCCCACCATTTTCAGCTCTTTTTTTAGGTTTGGATATGGATTTGAAGCGGATGGGATTTCTCCCGGCACTCCACATTCACAGCTCAACCTATGATACGGACGAACACTTCAGGAATGTCGCAGGGAAGATGGTACAAGAAAATGGTTTAGATCCTTTTTTCCGGTTTCAACTCGCCCCACTGAGCGATCCCGGCTCTGCACCGGAAGGAAAGACAGCACTGGTGATACACACCATACCGGTTCCATCGGCAGGCTGGGAAAATACCGAGTGGCGTAACCGGGCGGTTGAACTCATGATCAAGCGGGCTGAAAAGGTTATTCCGGGCCTTTCTTCCCATATCGTTTATCAGGAGCTATGGACCCCTGAAACCATTGACCAGTACGCCATGACTGGCACTGATGCCAGCATTGGGTGGGCCCTCAGTCCCCAGCAGGTGGGTCCAAAACGGTTAGCACAACAGACTCCGGTAAAAAATCTATTTTTAAGTGGTCACTGGACACAGCCAGCGATTGGGGTAATGTCAACGGTTATATCTGGTCTCAAAGCTGCAAAAATGATTATGACCTGTGAAGGAGTGGAAGAATCACTGGAAGAAATCGGTATAAAAAAAGGATTGATGATATAAGTAGACGTGCAAAACGCCATGTGCTATAGTATATACTACAGAGTTTTTTAACACTCATAACCCCAATGGAGGAACAGTACTATGGACAAAAAAACCCTACTTTTACTTGTTGTTTGTCTCAACCTGGCACTCTTGCCCGTGTGCAACGTAACCTCATATGCAGCATGGACATCAGAGGATATTGCTGATGTCGACAACGATTTATGGACAGTATGGGGCAGTTCGGCAACTGATGTCTATGCAATGGGGAGAGAGGGTACCAATCTTCACTATGATGGAAATCCGGGGGGTAACTGGTTAATCCTCCCAGCTATATCTCCCTGACTATCGGGTATCTGGGGCAGTTCGCCGTCAGATGTTTTCGGGGTTTGTTTCGGTGGTCAAATAATTCACTTTGATGGATCTACCTGGATGCGCCAGGAATCTGGGACCGAGAAGTGGCTGAAAGGAGTATGGGGAACTTCAGCAACTGATGTCTATGCAGTGGGATATGACGCTACCATTATTAACTACGATGGTTTTACCTGGTCTGATATGTACTATGACAGCACAGTGACATTGAGAGGGATTTGGGGTAGCGGACATGATGATATCTACGCGGTGGGAGATAGCGGTACCATTCTTAACTTTGATGGGGTAACCTGGGCAGAGCGGGAAAGCGGAACTACTGCAGGACTTTACGGTGTCTGGGGGAGTTCGGCAACAGATATTTATGCGGTGGGAGAGACCGGCACCGTTCTTCACTATGATGGGATAACCTGGTCCGCAATGCAAAGTGGAACCAGTGCAGGGCTTCTCGGCGTCTGGGGAAGTTCGGCAACAGATGTGTATGCTGTCGGTGAGACCGGTACCATGCTTCACTATGACGGGGTTAACTGGTCTGCTCTGGCAAGCGGTACCGATGTAGATCTCTATGGCGTTTGGGGTAGTTCTGACACTAACATTTATGCGGTAGGTGGACAGGGAACCATATTGCACTACACTGATGATGCCGTTGACGACACCTGCCTCATAAAAAATCTTTACGGTCAGCCCTCAGAAGAGGTTACCCTCATGCGTCATTTCCGGGATAAGAGACTCGCGAAGACTTTAGGGGGGCGGCTAGCAATTAATGCATATTATTCCCTGAGCCCTCTTATGGTAAAAGTTATCGGGTACAATGATGGATTGGAGGGGATTTTCAGATCCCTCATTGATACTGTTCTGGGATGGTGTCCGGAATAAGAGTGCAGTGGTGCAGATAGAGTTATGGTAGGAGCGGCTTTAAGCCGCGAATGTATCGCGCATGAATGTGCTCCTGGCGAAATGTCAAAAATAGGCTCTAGTGTCTTGTATAGTAATTTCCTATACTCATCTGAGCGTTTAATTGTCATTGCGAGGAGCATTGCGACGAAGCAATCTCATAAAAATGCCTCAGACTATCATTAACAATCCTTAAAAATGAGATTGCCACGCCCTTCGGGCTCGCGCCCTGAAGGATGATGTAGTCGTCCTGAGGAAGTGCCCTTGGGGTACAATGACCTTAATTTTAGGTCCACTAATATATGATACGCGACACTAGATATCTCAAATGAAGGAGACTGACGCAACCGTGAACTTTTTGATTAAGTATCTTCTCATGCTTATTCCTGTGCTTGCATTGTTTTGTTCCCAGCCTTCATGTGTGCTGGGGCCTTATGAGAAGCTTACCATACTCTACACCGGTGATGTGCTCGGTAAAATTGAACCATGCGGGTGAGCGGAAAATCCCCTCGGTGGCGTGGCTCGGAGAGCTACCTTTATTCGATCGGTCCTGGCAGAGGACGGGAATGTGCTTGTTCTCGATGCGGGAAGTGTTTTCGGTGATGCCGGCCTCCAGGGCCAGTTGAAGGGAGAAGTGGCAGTAAAGGCCATGAAAATGATGTCCTATGATGCTATAAATCTTGGAAGTCATGAGCTTAACTATGGTGACAGCTTTCTCCAGGGGGGTGCGTTCATCTGTGATTCCTCCCAATCCATTGCTCTGCCTACCGTAAGTGCGAATATAGTGTATGAAGATACGGGTGAACCTATAACCGTACCCCACAAGATTATTGAATTTGACCTGTATAAAGTGGGTATTACGGGAATAGTTGCAAAAGAGCACGAAGAAACGATCCTGTCATCTAACCAGATTAATGATAGAATGGTTACCGTGATTGATGAAGAGACTGCCCTCAATGCAGCTGTTGCAGCAATGAGGGACGAGGTAGATATACTTGTTGTCCTTGCGGACGTGCGGTATCAACGGTGCCGTTCTCTTGCACAGAACACAGCGGGCATAGATCTCATGGTCTGTACCAATGGTTTGGGTATGACTGGAGAGCCGGAGCAGGTAGACGGTGTCTTTGTCGTGCAGGCAGGATACGAAGGACAGAACATCGGCAATCTAACTCTCACCCTTGGTAGCGATAACCTTTTAAGAACTGCTGAAGGAACCTTAATCACGTTGGATGACACCATTGATGATAACCAGCAGGATGTCCAATCAGTGCTCAATGCGTACTATACCTGTTTGGAGGAACAGAAGGAAGCGCTGCTGAATAAAGAACAAAAAGATCCGGTTGAGGGTGGCTTTTTTACGGGCTATGCCGCATGCAGGAACTGTCACCGGCAGCAAACCGATCAGTGGCTTTCTACTGCCCATGCCCGTGCCTTTACCGCCCTTACCCTGGAAAGCCAGGATTATAATCCGGAATGTATTCCCTGTCACACAACGGGGTTCTCATATACCGGTGGTTTCATCATGCCCGATCTCACTCCTGAGATGGAGGGCGTCCAGTGTGAGATGTGCCACGGTGCGGGAGGGGACCATGCTACCACTGAAAATGTTCCCTACGGGCCTACTTCCCCAGCTACATGCTTACCCTGTCACACACCGGAGAGAAGTCCGCAGTTTGATTATCCCACCGATTACCTTAAAATCATACACTAGGAAAGACTGAAACGACAATCATGTACCCCATCGCCCTCGGGATACAGAAGGACAGTTCTGGAAAGCACATGAGGAGCACTATACTCCTTACACCATTCATGGTGTTTGTTACCTTTTGTATGCTTCTCAGTTGGAATGCATACAAAGCGTGTGCGCAAACAATGCCGGCTGATCTACAGGAATTTCTGCAAAGGAAAATCGGTTTATCACAAAAGGATATTAACGAATGTAATCGTGAAGTTGTTGTAAAACAGATAGCTATGCATGATGAACCACGTGAAATTGCCGTCTTTGCGATCGTGCGGATGGATGTACCACAGGACGTATTTATTTCACGATTCCGGCAGATTGACCGCTTTATGAAGAACGATAAATTGCACCAGATCGGTATCTTCAGTGACCCACCAAAGACGGAAGATCTTTCAACCTTGCAGTTGCCGGAGAGTGATTTTGAAGAAATGGCTCGATGCAGGATAGGAAAATGCAAGGTTAAATTTCCTGCAGAAACATTGCAGCGGCTTCAGGAAATTGACTGGTCGGCAAAGCACGCTGCGGATAGTGCGCAGGAACTCTTTCGCAAAATGAGTGTAAATTACGTGCGTACCTATGCTGAAAAGGGTAATGCCACCCTGATGGTCTATGCTGACAAAGAGAAGCCGATGACCCTTACCGAGGGGTTTGAATCGCTGTTTTCTCAAGGGACATACCTCTATCGTTCTCATCCCGTCCTCATGAACTATCTGAAAGAATTTTCACGACCTCCCCCAAAAGGAGTCGAGGACTTTTTCTTCTGGTCACTGGAAGACTTTGGACAGCGCCCAACCTTCACCATTAACCAGGCAGCCATTTACGAAAAGGGACAGGATGAAAGTTCTACTCATATGATTGCAGTTAAGCAAATCTATGCTTCTCACTATTTTCAAGCCCGTTTACAGATCATGGATCTCGTTACTGCATCTCCTGAAAGTACAGAACCATCCTTCTACCTCCTTTACCTTGACCGTTTGCGATTTGATATGGATGTTAATACGGTTAAACGAGTGCTCATCTCGAAAGGTTTGCGTTCACACGTTACCTCATGGTTAGGCCTGCTTCGTAACACCTTTCACGATCAGAAGGCAAACTAAAGATCCAATACATCTGCACCATCCATGGCTGAAAGAAGAAAAAGTGCAAGAAACATCTTGCCACAGAAAGCGCAATTTTTTGGAAAAAGGGGATGGGAAGATTGTCTCATCACGGAAGTGAGCCGTAAAGGGATGGGTGTTACATTTTATACATCTGAAAGAATTATTACTGGATCAATTATTCACCTAAAAGTTCGTGTGCCCCAGGAATCATCGACTGTTATGGTTAAAGGAGTGCTGCGGTGGATTGAACACTCGGCCGAACATTTTGTTGGCGGGATAGAGTGGTTCCACATTGATAGGGGGAGAAAGAAGGCTACACCGGAAAAAATGTAGTAGAAAAGGAAAACGGTAAAAGCCCCTCCGTAAACCTCATGAGGGGCTTTGTAGCAGGTACGGTTAAAAAACGCTTACCAGCACCAATCCAGTCCACCGTCTACACAGAGGACCTGGGCAGTTATATAAGAGGCATCGTCTGACGCGAGAAAGGAAACTGCTCCCGCCATATCCTCAGGAGTACCTATGCGGGGAATTAAGATTTGACCGCTTTCGATACACTGTTCGATGATCCAGGGGACAAAGCTGTCCTTTTCCATCATCATTTCACTTTCAACAGATCGATACAGGTTAGTTTTAACCATACCCGGGGCCAGACTGTTTACCCGTATGCCCATTGGGGCCACCGCCTTGGCCAGCGTTTTGGTAAACATGATAGCTGCAGATTTTGAAGCAGCGTAGGCTCCCGTCATACTTTTTGAAGAGCGTCCCATGATGGATGAGGTGATGATAATCGATCCTTTAATCTCATTTTCCATCATATTATTGGCACAGACCCTGGAAAACATAAACGAACCCCTGGTGTTCACTGCAAACACCTTGTCCCACTGCTCAGACGAGATCTCTAAGGCAGAGGATTCGGTCTCCGAAATACCGGCGTTGGAAACAGCAACATGGAGCGGTCCAAAGGCTTCCACCGCCTTTGCAACAAGTTCCTTGCTGGATTCTTCGCTGGTTACATCCACTGGGAGATAGTGTGCTTCAGCACCTGTTCCCTTCAGTTCTGATGCGACATGCTCACCACCCTCCTTGTCAATGTCGGCAACGGTCACACGGGCACCTTCAGACGCAAAACGACGGGCAATGCCCTCTCCGATGCCACTTCCCGCACCGGTTATGATGACATGTTTATCTACAAATCGTTTACACAGCTCTGACATTTTCATGCTCCTTTACTCTTAAATGTTATGGATTTCGGTAAGAACATTAGGGGTTCAATTCAGTGGAACACCGTTTTTATCCCAGCCCCGTAGAGCATAGTAATCATCAAGCATCAGATCCAGTCCCTCGACTTTTTTCCCTTCGGCCATGCCCTCGGGTAAGGGTTCATTCAGTAACCGCGGGGGCAGGGTATCATCTTTTCGGCTTAACCCTTCACGAATGTTAAATTTCCTCTCTAAGGTGATAACCCGTCGAGTAGTTTCCCGAAGGCTTTCATCGGTATATTCCTTGCCGGTTACGGCAGTAATCAATGCGGGTATTAATGGTATGGGGACGAAATTGAAACTGCACAGGCAGGACAAATCATACATGGCAGCATCCTCGGCCATCTGGGTTGCCCGTTCCGCCTTTCCCTCGTGGGTATAGAGGTCTACATCAGGCATAAAAAACTCAACAATCATGTATCCCCCCCTGCCATGTTCTCCACCACGGGGAGCAATAGCATAGGAGAGACCCTGTCCAAATACACCCCTCGGATCATAGGCCGCCAGCTCAAGACCTTTGACATGCATGGCGAATGTCTCGGAACCGGGAATTTCTTTTGAGAGGCGGGCAACACCCTGTGCAAGTCGTGCGCCGATTCCTTCCTTTTTGGCAATCAGTTCGAGAAGAGAGAGGAGCGCTTCACCGTTTCCCCAGGTTGGTTTAATGCCACCCATGTCAGTATCGGTTAGTAAACCTTTTTCGTAGCATTCCATAACAAACCCAATCACATTACCGGCGGATATAGTGTCAAGACCGTATTCATCGCAGAGGTAGTTTGCCGCAATGATGGTGTCGAGATCTGCAATACCAAGATTAGAACCAAGCATGACCGTTGACTCATATTCAGGTCCTTCCGATTGAGTGCCCTTATAGGTCCCGCTTTTAATCTCCGCAATCAGTGAACAGCCGACCGG
>CALJBY010000117.1 GCA_938024025.1 uncultured bacterium | reverse complement strand
GCCGATACCCTGAACTTCTGTCCTGGCTGCGGACCCGGGGACCAGGGTTCCCGAAAGGGGTGAGGTCATGATGGTGACAACATTTTTTGCATCAAAGCCGTCGATTGTTTTATCCTCTACCAGGTCCCAGAAGAGTGCTGATCCCATTCCATGACCGCCGCCCCAGTTCTCGTACTTTCTGGTTTCGATGGTTGTAATTGTCTTTCCCGTTAAATCAACCCGTAGAATTTTGCCTGCAAAACCGTTCATACCTTTCCCCTGACTGGCTGGCTAGTATTGTCAAAACCAAACCACAGAGAACACAGAGAATGAACTTCATAGCAAAAACTTAGATGCATTAATTTATTCCTCATCTCTGTGTCCTCTTACAGTATTAGTCATTTTATGCCAGCCTTTAACTCCACAATTCCTTCATTTTTTATCAAACAATCTATTCTGTGTTTTATTACCTCTCTATTTTTTATGCTTCAGCCCTATCTCTTATTGCCTCTTATAGTGAATTCCCCTTAGTTCAAACTCACACGCTAATCCTTCATCATAAACCAGGACTTACTGTTTTATGAACTTCAATAACTCAGGAGATGATCTGCTTAGTTATTTGTTTTAAAGGAAATTCTTTTTGAGAACACAGAGTTGTCCTCTGTGCACTCTGTGGTTTCTTTTTTCTCCTTTTTTCATCAAACTTTTGACAGTTCCGGTGGGCTGTTACACAGCCAGTCAGTCGATTGGATAGCCAATTTTTTTCCAGCCTTCTCCCCGGAAGTTTACTTCATCTTCACCATTCTCAAGGTTGGCCGGCATTTCTGTGGATAATCGCACGGCTCCTACAGGACACGCCTCCACGCACGCCTGTTTTCCATCGACTCCTCCCTGTTCCTTCCAATAGGGGGTATCGAGGCACAGGTCGCAGGACGCAACAGGCCGTGTCTGTATATCGTTTGGATATGTTTCAAAAGAATTTTGGATAACCTGTATTCGGGAGAGGGAGAGATCTTCTTTTCCTTCATGAACCAGAGAACAGGCAAGCATACAGGTCATACACCCCTGACACTTTTTAGTGTCAATGAGAAGACGCCCCCCTTTGTCCTTGATGCTTCCATCGCTTGTCATGACAACTCCAGGCTGATTGTTAAGAGACCCGTTATCCATTACTCATGCGGATCATTTCTTCACTCATGCTCCAAAGTCGGCGGGCAGCTTCCCTGTCGTAGGAAATTTTAGAGGATTCCTTGACTGTGCATTGTGCAAAGTATTTCCCGCTGACTCCCTCTAACTCAGGAGAAGAAGCCAGGTAGATGGCTGTTTCCGCTCCTTTCTCCGCTGGCTTATAGAGTGGTTTGAGCAGCTTCATTATCAGGCCGAAAAAACCGGTCATGTTGACATAGATGTTTGTATCCACAAAGGCGCCCGGGTGGACCGCGTTTGCTGTCACCCTGCTATCTTCAATGCGGCGGGCCAGCTCATAGGTAAAATATACAATGCAGAGCTTTGAACTCTGGTAGGCCCGGTTCCCGGCAAGAGTAGAAGGCTTATTCCACTTTTTGGTGTTGTTAATATCATCGAAGTCCAGTCCGGCACATTGTTTGTGGGCATCGGAAGAAATGCTGATGATGCGGCCTGCCTCAGATTTATTGAGCAGTGGTAGCAGCAGGTTGGTCAAAAGAAAGTGGCCGAGGTAGTTAGCGGCAAATGTCCGTTCGAAACCCTCGATGGTCTCCTCGCGTTTTTCAACAATGATCCCGGCGTTATTAATGAGCACATCGATCTTGGGAAATGCTGATTGAATAGATTGTATCAACTGGCGGACTTCCTTCATGACGGCAATATCGCACTGATAGAAAAAAGCGGTCTTTCCATTGCTGCTCTGGTTAATCTCAGCAGCGATTTTCTCACCGTTTTGGGCATCACTATCAACAATAATGATGCTGGCGCCCCTGGCGGCCAATGCCCTCGCAGTTACCCGCCCCATGCCATTGGCTCCCCCGGTAATGAGACAGACTTGATTTTTCACATGCTCCCTCCGGTTAATGGCAAAATCTAACCACAGAGCACACAGAGAATAAGTTAACTATCAATTAAGTTAGCTGCCTTAACCGCACCGTACCTCTGTGCCCTCTGTGGTTTCATGGTTTCTCTTCCTTTTCATAAAACACTATATTGAATATCCGCACTGGGGTAGATTGCCACCGTTTGAACACTATCACTGGAACCTTGAAGCGTCTTTATCACTTCGTCCCACTTGTCTGTGAAAAAGACCTTATCTGATTCCTCAATATAGTTCTGGCCTGCCAGGTCAGTATACTCAGAAAAAATACATACCCGATTGATATGGAGTGGAACCTTTACCTGAAAGCTCATCTCCCCCGCAGGGGCATTACCAAAAGCACCCAGTAAATAGTGAGTAACCTGACCATCAGGGGCATTGGCGATGAGTACAACGTCTCCACTCTGAGGGTAAGCGGCCTTAAAAGCAGCACCCAAACCGACCGCGATGGCCTCATTGGCCTTGGTGAAGGTGTTGGCAATGACAATGTTTTCTCCGTGAGCGGGGCGGGTGTGATAGTGTTTTTTAGCTTCGCTCACCGCTTCAGCATAGGCCGCTTCGGGATCACCGGCAAAGAGGGCAACCGTTTCTCCCCACATGTTGACGACACAGTTTATCAGAATATCAAGTCCAGCCAGCCTGGCAGCCTCTTCACAGTCAAGACGCATGGGGTTTTTGTCGAAGATCCCCATGCCGATAACCGGGTTGTCCTGATGAGCCAGAGCATCTTTCATAGCAGCACGGTGATTGTGTTCTGCGGTTTCAAAAGACGCTACACCCGGTAATATGATTTTCCCTCCGCCACCAAAACCCGTTGCCGGATGGGGTGCTGCCAGACCAATGGCAATCTTAAGATCACACTTCATCACCTCTTCGTTAAGGTACAGTCTGGTTCCGTAGGTCCTGGTAGTTCCCACGTAGGTGCAATGGGCAAAGGCATTGTGATTGTAGACAGGGAACCTGTCTACAATGGCTGTACCCAACTTCTTAACGAAATCAAGCCGGTTTAAGGCTCCGTGACAGCCCAGGGCACAGACGAAACGGATTTTGTTGTTCGGGATACCAGCCTCGTTCAGCTCTTCTAAAACAAAGGGTACTATTTTTTCTGCCCTGGTGACACGGGTCATGTCATCAAAGATGATGACCACTTCATTTTTTCCCCTGGCCAGCTCTCTCAGGGGAGCCGTACCGATGGGGTTGGTGATGGCGGTCCTCATTTCATCAGGATTCAGAGCCGGTCGATTCCATCCATCCATATGATAAAACTCAACCTGCCAGCTATCTGGAAGGTTGAGTTTTAGTTCCTTCGTCCCATGCCAGGGCAATTGGGGTAGGGTGATGGTGTTCATAGCTTCGGGTTTCGCGTTACGAATTTCGAGTCTTCACATTTTGGATTTTAGATTGCGGAATGTAAAACACATTGGAGTAATGGAGTGCTGGAATAATGGAGTATTGATTTGCATAATGCCTTACCAGTACTCCAATACTCCATCACTCCAGCTTTTCTCCTGTGTCTGTCTCCTGTATTTATGCTTACATCTGATAACGTGGATTGACAAGCCATTCACTGTTCACACAGGCACGTGGTTTTTCACCTTCGAGTACGCGTTTTACTTCCAGTGCCCCTTTGGTGCGCAACTCT
>CALJBY010000116.1 GCA_938024025.1 uncultured bacterium | reverse complement strand
TATCGGTGACCTCGCCGAGGCCGATTGCTTTCTCATCACCGGTTCCAACACCACTGAAAACCATCCGGTGATTTCAACCATTATCAAACAGGCGGTTTCCCAGCGAGGGGCAAAGCTTATTCTGGCCGACCCGCGCGGTATAGACCTTGCCCGCTTTGCCACTGTCTGGCTGAGACAGAAGCCCGGAACCGACGTGGCGTGGCTCAACGGCATGGCCCAGGCGATAATCAGTGAGGGTTTGGCAGATGAAACGTTCATTGCCGAGCGTACCGAGAACTATGATGCCCTCAAAGAAGCGGTGAAGACATTTACGCCGGAGTATGTGGAGTCAATTACTGATATTCCGAAGGACAAGTTGGTTGAAGCTGCCCGTCTCTATGCACGGGCAGATGCCGCGGCCATCCTCTATGCCATGGGGATCACCCAGCATACCAAGGGCACCAACAACGTAAAATGTATCGCAAACCTGGCGATGCTGACCGGGAACCTGGGACGACCGGGAACCGGTGTAAACCCGCTTCGGGGACAGAATAATGTCCAGGGTGCCTGTGACATGGGGGCCCTGCCCAATGTCTACCCCGGCTATCAGCAGGTGGCGAACGAAGATGCAGGCAAAAAATTTGAGAAGGCCTGGGGAACAGCCCTTTCCCGAAAACCGGGTATTACCATACCCCAGATGATGGAAGGAGCTGCAGATGGTTCTGTTAAGGCCCTCTTTGTCATGGGGGAGAACCCGATGGTTTCAGATCCTGACATCGGGCACCTGGAGAAGGGGCTAAAAAATCTCGATCTTCTGGTGTGCCAGGACATCTTTCTCCATGAAACGGGCCACCTTGCTGACGTGGTGCTTCCCTCAGCGGCATGGGGAGAGAAGGACGGGACCTATACCAATTCGGAGAGGAGGGTGCAGCAGATACGCAAAGCAGTCTATGCCTCCGGCAAGGCACTGCCGGACTGGGAGATACTTACCATGCTGGCAAAGAAAATGGGTGCTGATTGGAACTACGCAGACCCCCGGGAGATTATGGAAGAAATTCGTGCTACAACACCTTCTTACGCAGGTATTACCTACGACCGGATAGAAGATGTGGGTCTTCACTGGCCCTGTCCAACCCTCGATCATCCCGGAACACCCATACTCCACAAGGATGCCTTTGCCCGGGGGAAGGGTTTATTCAGTGCCATCGAATACACCCCGCCTGATGAGGAGCCCGACAGTGACTATCCCTTCATTCTCACTACGGGAAGAATTCTCTACCAGTACCACACGGCCACCATGACCCGGAGATCCCGCGGCCTGGTTTCACGGACCCCCGATGCCTTTGTTGAAATTAATTCCCAGGATGCTCAATCGCTTAACATTTTCCAGGGTGATAAGCTGACAGTATCATCGCGGCGTGGTTCCATCGCGGTGGCTGCTGATATTTCTGAGAGGTGTGATAAGGGTGTGGTCTTCATTCCTTTTCACTACAGCGAGGCGGCTGTCAACCGGCTTACCAATCCGGCGTTGGATCCCACTGCCAAGATACCCGAGCTTAAGGTGTGTGCGGTGAAGGTGGAGAAGACATAGGAGACAGAAGACAGGAGAGAGAATACTGATTGAACGTTCAACATCGAACGTCCAACGTCGAACTTCCAATGAAAAAGCAGAATGATAGGGAGGGGACGTTCCTGAATAATTGCATTATTACAAACATCTTAACCACGAAGAGCACGAAGAAAAAATAGGATATAAGATACCAGTTTGTTACACCAGAAATCCACTATGTGAAGACTCAACCTTCCACTACTCCATCACTCCAGCTTCTCAAATCTAAAATCAAAAAAGGTGAGGACCTGCAAGGTGAAACTGTTGACTGTCAACTAACCACCAGGTCACCTATTTGCAGTCAGCCGGGTTTATTCCCAGTTTTTTCATCCGATACTGAAGAGTGGGTCTCTTCACTCCCAGTAGTTTAGCTGCCCCCTGTTTACCACTTACTACCCCCCTGGTTTTCTTTAACACACTCTTTATGTGTCTTCTTTCTGCCTCTTCCAGGGTAATAACTTTTTTTTCCTGCTCGACAGATGTGTGAAGAATAGAATCGACATCCTCTTCTGTAACGGGCTGATTTGACTTGAGGATAATAATCCGCTCTATGAAGTTTTCCAGCTCCCTGATATTGCCCGGCCAGAGATAGTGATTGAGGGTTTCAAGTGCATCCGGGGCAAAGTGGGGAGGGTGTCGATTAAGCCTGGAACAGAAGTTTTCGATAAAATGGTTTACCAGCAGGGGGATGTCCTCATTCCGTTCCCGCAGGGCAGGCACGTGAATGGGGAAGGTATTTAAACGGTAGAAGAGATCGTTGCGAAATTTCTTCTCTTGCACCAGGAGTGTAAGATCTTGATTGCTTGCTGCAATAATTCTGACATTGGTGCTTAAGGTTTTTGCACCACCTACCCGCTCAAATTTCTTCTCCTGCAATACCTGAAGCAGTTTTGCCTGGGTATTTAAGGGGAGTTCACTGATCTCATCCAAAAAGAGGGTACTGTCATTGGCTATTTCAAATCGACCGATCTTCCTGGCAGTTGCACCGGTAAAGGAGCCCTTTTCATGTCCAAACAGCTCACTTTCAATCAGGGTAGGAACCAGGGCAGCACAGTTTACCTTGATGAAGGTGTTGTGTCTCCGTGAGCTCATTTTGTGAATGGTTCTGGCGATGAGGTCTTTTCCCGTTCCCGTCTCTCCGGTAATTAAAACCGTTGAATCAGTTGATGCCACATTCATGATGTCTCCCATAAGACTACTCATGGAAGGGCTGGCGTAGATAACATCTTGTGGTTCTGCCAGGGTATCGATCTCTTTTTTTAGATATGATTTTTCCTCGGCGAGCTTGTCTTTTAGCCTCTCAACTTTTTCATAAGCCAGCATATTGTCAATTGCCAGGGCAAGCTGTTGTGCAACCTTTTCAAAGAGGTCGACCCCTTCCCTGGAAAGGGGGAAGGTCTCTTTGTAAGAGAGCTGTAGGGAACCTATCACCTGACCCCTGGTAATAAGGGGGGTGCAGATCATCCATGAAAGTCCTGCTGCCAGCAGAGATTCTTTCTCATCCAGATCAGGCTCGTTGGGGATGTCAACGATGATGGTTCTCTTTTCTTCCATCGCACGGTAGGGGATCATCCCCTTGGAAATGGGAAGCTTGTCGGCCGGTAACCCCGGAATGGTGACTCCCTTGGCAGGGGAAAAGTAATGCCAGCTGTCCTCCCCGGGTTGGCTGATGAGAATACTGGTTCGATCAAAGTGAAACACGGGCTCCATTACGTGGGTAATCTCCCTAAAGAGCCCCTCTCTCGTTCGCTGGTTAATGACAGCGTTATTAATGTTGAGTATAGTTTGATAGGTATGTGGTTCACCTATGGGCATCTAAATTCTCCAGGATAATCGTTAATCATTTGAAGAGTATACTACACTTTAGGCCGCCGATCAAGATGAATATTCATCACTAAGATTAATAATAATCAAAAAAGACAAATCATCATCACATCTAGAATGGGGGTCTTAGCGTTTGCCCAGGACTTATCAAAATGCAAAGATACCGCCAAAAGTTTCATGTTAAAAGGAGAAAGCATGAAACCACAGAGCGCACAGAGGAAAACTCTGTGTTCTCAAAAAGAATTCCCTTTAAAAGATATAACTACAGAATATGATTATGTGATTAAAGAATCAGGTAATGGGCGAGTTAAAGACGGGAATAAAACGACTGATAATTTAAGAGACCACAGAAGGGAGGAAAAATAACGGTATCTAATTTGTTGCTAGTTAGTTAATTCTCTGTGTATCTCTGTGGTCTTGTTTTGACAATACTAGTGCAAAAAGGGGAAGGGAATAATGGAGGTAAATGAGCATAACAATCATTTAATCTAACCGCACTGTACCTCAGGAAGCAATGGTTAAAACATCGTTACGGGATTTTGTGATTTCATCTACCAGGTGAATGCCGAGGGCAAAAGCTTCTTTTACTTTCTCGGCAGTCTGTTCTGGACTAATATTGTCAACCCCTCCGACAAAGAGCTTATCAACGGTATCGATCTGTTCTATAAAAAAATCACTCTCCATTGCTTCAAAGCAGGGACCTCCCATGGACTCCTTATATTCTTCATGACAGTTACCCGTTACGATAAAAGAAACCTTCTTTTTAAAATCTGCGGGAACACGTGCTGCAGGTATCTTTCCATGGTCTCCCCCCTGGCGGTAAAAGAGGGAAAACTTTCTTTCTAAAAAGGTCTTCATTAAGGCAGTAACACCTACATCATAGACAGGAGAGGTCAGAATATAGCCGTCTGCCGTACTATAGTCTTCCAGAATACCTGCCATGTCATCTTTGAGCGGGCAT
>CALJBY010000115.1 GCA_938024025.1 uncultured bacterium | reverse complement strand
GTAAGTGGACTTTCGGCAACCACAATGGGAAGGCCTGTTTCTTCCCGCAACAGAATATCGAGGTTTTTGAGAAGGCCTCCCCCGCCGGCAAGGACAATTCCCCGGTCTACTATGTCTGCAGCAAGTTCCGGTGGTGTTCTTTCCAAGGTCGTTTTAACGCTTTCCACAATGGTATTTACCGGACCGGAAATGGCGCCCCGGATCTCCTCTGAATTAATCTCGAGTGTTTTAGGCACCCCGGTAACCAGGTCTCTTCCCTTGACGTCCACACTTCTAATCTCCTTTTCCGGATAGGCAGTTCCAATGGTTGTTTTAATCAATTCGGCAGTTCGTTCACCAACGAGAAGATTGTACTTTCTTTTGATATAGTGGACAATTGCCTCATCCATTTTATCGCCGGCTACCCTTACCGTTTTACTGAATACAATACCTGAAAGTGAAATGACGGCAACTTCCGTAGTACCACCGCCAATATCGACGATCATATTCCCCGAGGCCTCGCTCACCGGCAAACCTGCTCCTATTGCAGCAGCCATGGGTTCCTCAACAAGATATACTTCCCGGGCTCCCGCCGATTCGGCCGATTCTTTCACCGCCCTTTTTTCAACGGGTGTAATGCCGGAAGGAACTGAAATGATAATGCGCGGTCTAATAAAACCCCTGCGGTTATGAACTTTCCTGATGAAATAGCTGAGCATGCTTTCCGTGACCTCAAAATCAGCAATAACTCCTTCTTTCATCGGTCTGATTGCTACGATATTTGCCGGGGTTCGCCCCAACATCTTCTTGGCGTCATTTCCTACGGCAAGAATCTTTTTAGTCCCTCTCGCATCCCTCCTGATAGCAACAACTGAGGGTTCATTCGTTACAATTCCTTTGCCCTTGACATACACGAGGGTTGATGCAGTTCCCAAATCTATAGCTAAATCATTAGAAAATAGCCCGAGAAGACTATCAACTATCATTGTATCACTCTCCTTAATTGATATAAAAGAACCTTACGTGATGCTGGAAAAACGAAAAGCCTACTATGCTCCTCCGTTTCAGATAATCCCTTGATTGGTAGGCTTCAAAACCCGCAGATCCCCAAAATGAATAATTTTTGATAGTAGCAGATTAAAATTTTAATGCAAGCAAATAATATCATAAAAGCGCTTGCTTTTTAGGTTTCTTTTGGTAACATGCTAGGCTTAAATAAAAATACGGGATGTGTAATCTGAGATATGTGATACAGCAAGCTTTCAGGAGAAAGAATCTTTTAGCCTGCTGGCTTGCCGGTGTGCAAGCATGGCACCATGCAAGCTCAGATCTTTATGTACACACCATTTTTTATTGAATATTCATTGTAAATCCTGCATCATGCTGTGAGCTAAAGCATCAGGAACATTTATAGAAAGGGGGAGAAAAACCCATGTTAGGATGGATGAGAAAGCAGACAAGATCGTGGTTCGTATATGTTGCCTTTGGCATCATCATCATTGTGTTTGTGTTCTTTTACGGCTACAGCGGACAGAGCGGACCGGGACAATCGGTGGTTGCCACAGTTAACGACTATAAGATAACCCGCAAGCAGTATGAGAAAAATTATGAAAATATGTTGATGGTATCAAGGAATGTTTACAATAAAACCTCCTTCACCGAAGAAGAGTTAAAACAACTGCGGCAGAGCGCACTGGATGATCTCATTGAACGGACCCTTATACTGTTGGAAGCAGACCGTCTTGGTATTTCGGTGAGCTTGGATGAAACCAGAAAAGAAATAGCACAAACCCCCGCCTTTCAGGGAGCAGGGGGATTTGACAAGGAGCTCTACCTGAGACAGCTTTCCGCTAACCGCATGAGTCCAAGCGAGTTTGAAAAGGCTGTACGGACCAATACGATCATCTCAAAACTTATGGATAATGTAAAAAACACCGCTAAGCTTACCGACAGAGAGCTTTTTGATCTCTATGGACTGGAAAATGAAAAGGTAAATCTTGCTTTTATAAAAGTCAACCCTCTCACTTTCGATGACGCGGTTGAGATTACACCACAAGAGCTCGAAGACTTTTTTGAAAAAACAAAAGAAGATTACAGGATACCTGACAGGGTAAAGGTACGATATCTATCCTTTGATCCCGAGCACTTCAAGGCAGAAGCGGAGGTCCCGCCCGAAGAAGTGGAACAGTACTACCGTATGAATACAGAGCGTTTTACCCAAAAGAAACGGGTGAGCGCCCGTCATATCCTGATAGAGGTTAACCCGCAGGAAGGCAGTGACGCTGAAGAAAAGGCCCGAAAAAAGGCGGTGGATTTGAGAACGCAGATTGAAGAAGGCGGTGACTTCGCAAAGCTGGCCCAACAGTTCTCAAAGGATACTGCCACAGCATCAAAGGGCGGTGATTTGGGCTTTTTTGAGCAGGGACAGATGGTTAAAGAGTTTGAGGAATCGGCTTTTTCCCTGAAAGCCGGAGAGTTAGGTCCTGTCGTGAGAACACCGCTCGGCTTCCATATTATTAAGGTAGAGGCTCGGGAAGAAGAGAAAACAGAACCCCTTGAGAAGGCACAAATCCTGATTGAAGAAGAGTTAAAAAGTGAAAAAGCAGCGGAGCTTGTCAGGAAAGAGGCACGTCGTGCCGGCAGTCTCATTTATCGGAGCGGAAATCTCATTTCCTATGCACAAGAAAATGAATTACCGGTTACTGAAACCGGGTTTTTTGCAGAGGGAGAACCCATCGAGGGAATTGGCATAAACAAGGATTGCAACAATGCCGTATTCGTGCTGCAAGAGGGGGAAGTCAGCCCTGTAGTACAGGTGGCAAAGAACTACTATGTCTTCCAGCTGATAGCACTCGAAAAATCCTACCTGCCCACGCTGGAGGAAGTCAAGGAACAGGTGGAGAGAAGGGTGAAGAGGGACAAGGGCCAAGAGGTGGCACAAACGAAAGCAGATGAACTGCTAAAAGAGCTTGCCGCGGGGGCTTCAATGGATCAGATAGCCGAGAGAGAGGGTATAACCATCCAGGAAACAGGTTTTTTTACGAGACGAAGTAACTTTATAGGGCAAATTGGTCCCCTTGAAGAGCTTATAGAGGAGGCCTTTACCTTAACCCCTGAAAACCCTTTTCCGCAAAAGGTTTACAGCAATGGACCCGCCTACTTTCTGGTCGCACTCAAAGAACGGGAAGAGGTTGACCAAGAGCAGTTCTTGTCAGAAAAAGAGGCAAAACGAGAGCAATTGATGCAACAAAAAAGAGATGAACGGGCACGACTCTGGCTGGAAAGTTTGAAGGCAGAAGCCGAGACCAAGATCTTTCTAACGCTGTAGGTGTGTTGCCATAACGTTTCATACGCTTTTAAGGGAAAAACAGGTATGCCGGAAGATGTCCCTCCCTGTCACATTCGAATAGACAAAGAAGGCAATTGGTACTATCAAGATCTTCCCATTATTAACAAAAAGATCTATCTCTACCTCAACCAGAGCCTTGCTCAAGATCCTTCAGGCAGGTATATCCTCTCAATGGATGGGGAGAAATGTTACCTAGAGGTGGAGGATACCCCCTTTGTTATTCAAGAAGTGTGTCTACCGTCTGATTCCGGACAGTCGCCCTCCCTCGTCGTAAAACTTAATGACGGAACGGAAGAACGATTACAGGCAGATACGCTGCGGGTGGGCCACGATAATGTTTTATATTGTAAGGTCAAGGAGGGGCTTTATGAAGCCCGTCTCCTAAGAAATGCCTATTACCAGCTTGCCGAGTTTTTGGAGCAGGATGGGCAAAACTACTACCTTGTGATTGAAGACAGTAAGATCCACCTGAAAAACCTGTAAGTGTGCAACCCGATTATCTGCCATGGCCTACGTGGGCTTTTTCCCTCCCGGCTTTTTCCACTGATGTAACCGGCTTTTTATGATCTTTTCAAATCCTCTTTCAGTGGGATTATAATAGCGCCTTCCTTTGAGCTTCTCGGGAAGGTATTCTTGCTGGACATAGGCCTGCTCATAGCTATGGGCATATCGGTAGCCCTTTCCATAGCCCAGGTCTTTCATGAGTCTCGTGGGAGCATTTCTTATGTGGAGGGGAACGGGAAGGGAGCCTTCACGTTTAATGTCAGTCACTGCAGATGCATAAGCACGGTAGATTGCGTTGCTTTTTGGGGCTGTTGCCAGATAGACGGCAGCTTGGGCAAGGGCCAGTTTTCCCTCGGGCAGTCCAACAAAATGAAATGCCTCCTTTGCAGAGATGGCAACCTGCAATGCCTGCGGGTCGGCATTTCCTATATCTTCTGAAGCAAAGCGTACCATTCTACGAGCCAGATAGAGTGGATCTTCTCCCGCCTCAAGCATTCTCGCCAGCCAGTAAAGAGCTGCATCAGGATCGCTTCCTCGCATACTCTTGTGGAGTGCAGAGATGAGGTTGTAGTGCTCCTCACCACTTTTGTCATAGAGAAGAGATTTTTTTTGCATGGCTTCTGCAGCGGCAGCCAGAGTAATTTCCCTCACCCCCTTAACGGTGGGTGCTGTCGTTTGTGCGAGGATTTCAAGGACATTGAGGGCCCTGCGAGCGTCACCCTGGGACGAACGAGCTATGTGGGTCAATGCCTCTGGCTCTACTGCCACCGCTAGCTTTCCCAAACCGCGTTCCGTATCAGCTAAGGCACGATGTAAAATGGCAAGCAGGTCATCTTCGCTCAAGGTCTTAAGCACAACCACCTGAGAACGGGACAGGAGGGGAGAAACAACCTCAAAGGATGGATTCTCCGTAGTCGCCCCAATAAAGGTAATAACCCCTTTTTCTATGTGCGGTAAAAAGGCATCTTGTTGCGCTTTATTGAATCGGTGGATTTCATCAACGAAAAGGAGGGTTTTTCTCTGAGGGAACCTTCTCTGCTTCTGTGCTGCCTCTATCACCCCCTTTATCTCTTTGATGCCGGAAGTAACGGCACTGAAAGAAACAAAATCACAGGGAGCGCTCTGGGCAATGATGTATGCCAGTGTTGTTTTGCCCGTACCCGGGGGTCCCCAGAGGATAAGAGAACATATCTCACCACTTTCTATTGCCTTTCTGAGCAAACAGTCTTTACCCAACAGGTGGTTTTGTCCTTCAAATTCGTCCAGACTGTGTGGCCTCATACGGTCAGCCAGGGGGGAAGTTTCCGTATTGTGATCGCTTGGAAGGTTTTCAAACAGGTCCATATGCTCTTTTCAACGGGTTGTAGTTCACGAGAGGTAGATTCTCCTGATAAACGTTATCACAGGCAGCTGATGATTTTCAATCAATTTTTTACATAGACACCGTACAGATTTCATGGTAGAAAAGGCTCAGTGTACCGCAAGAAAGCACGAATGCACAGAGAGTACTACCGTGAAAACATATGGAATTATTGCCAAAAGAAATAAACCTGAAGCACTCTCCCTGACCAGAGAAATTATTGGCTGGCTTGAAACAAGGAAAATAAGAGCTGTTGTTGACCCTGCTATTGCAGAGAAAGTAGGATGTTCCCACCCTGTTGAGATACCTGCAATACCCTCGCAAGCAGATCTCCTCATTGTTTTAGGGGGAGACGGAACCCTTTTGAGCGCAGCGCGGCTAAAAGGGGTTGAATCTATCCCGGTTTTAGGAATTAACCTGGGTGGATTAGGTTTCCTCACCGAGACGTTTAAAGAAGAAACCTTCGAGGTGCTCGAAAAGGTAGTGGGGGGAGATTTCGTAACGGAAAAACGACTGATGCTTAAAGCTACCGTTTATCGCCGTGATGAAATCATAAGCGAGAGTAACGTACTCAATGATATTGTAATAAACAAGGGGGCTCTCGCTCGCATTATCGATCTTGAAACCTACATTGATGGAGGGTACCTTACTACCTTCAAGGCGGATGGTCTTATTCTCTCTACCCCCACGGGTTCGACTGCATATTCCCTTGCTGCGGGAGGACCGGTAGTGTATCCTACCCTCAATTCTATCATTGTAAACCCGATTTGTCCTCACACCCTTACCAACAGGCCACTCGTAGTACCGGACGATGTTACGATACGGGTCATTCTTAAAGCAACCAAACAGGATGTCCATATTACCCTGGACGGACAGATTGGCATTCCACTCAGGGGGGAGGATGTGATAGAAGCACAAAAGGCAGGAAGTTATATTCATCTCGTGTGCTCTCCTCTCAAAACCTACTTTGAACTCTTGAGAAGAAAACTGAGATGGGGGGAACGATAAACCCCCTGTTACCGGCACAATTTAAAAATAATTTAATTCCCGGGATGCCCCGCGCTGCCTGCCCGGTTACCAGCGAAGCTTATTTAATCAGGGTGCGCGGGTAGCATCACTAATCCCTCATGCTAAGAGAACTACGCGTTAAGAACTTTGCCATTATTGATACCCTGAGTCTCTCGTTCTCGGAAGGGTTAAATATCTTATCCGGTGAAACAGGGGCTGGAAAATCCATCATTGTGGGAGCGCTTACCCTGTTGCTCGGTGGAAAGGCCTCGGCGGAAATGGTTCGCGCTTCAGAAGAATCAGCTGTAGTTGAAGCGCTCTTTGACGGGGGGCACCACGGTCCGATTGTTGATACATTAAAGGGGTGGGGAATTGAACCGGATGAAAATGTGCTGCTCAAAAGGATAATCTCACACAGGGGAAAGAGCAAATCCTTTATCAATGGTGATAGTGCCACACTGCAGATGCTTACCCTGCTAGGTATGGACTTGATTAGCATCTCAGGACAGCACGAACACCAGACCCTGCTTGTAGTAGATAACCATATTGATATTTTGGATACGTTTGGCAATCTTGTTCCCTTAAGAAACCGCGTTGAACAGGGCTACCGAACCCTGTTGAAGCTTTACCGAAAACGCCAGGAACTGGAGCGGGAAGAAAGCGGCAAGGTACAAAAAAGTGAATTTCTGCGCTTTCAAATCAAAGAGATTGAGGGTGCCCGCCTGGAGAAGGGAGAAGAAGAGGCACTCAAAGAGGAGAAAAATATTCTCAGCCATGCTCAAAAGCTTGTCGAGCTCACGGAAGCCGCTTACGGTACTATCTATCACAACCAGAATTCCGTCTTGGAGCGCTTACGTGAATCGCTGGCCAATCTAAGGGAAGTCCTTGCCATTGATAGTTCCACTTCCCCCCTCTTTACAACACTTGAGACTGCACTCTACCAGATAGAAGATGTAGCCCACTCCCTTAAGGACTACTCAGATACAATAGACTTTGCCGCTGATCGGCTGGAAGCTGTTGAAATAAGATTGGACGAAATCAATAAACTGAAGAAGAAGTATGGTGAATCGCTGGAGAAGATAATGCGCTCCCGGGCACAGGCGCAGGCAGAACTTGAGCGGATAGAATCAAACGAGGCTGCACTGGAAAAGATTGTCAAAGAGCAGCAGAAGATTGAAAAAGAGACGATGCGTCTCGCCATGGATTTATCACACCGGAGATCACAGGTAGCTCCTCGGCTGAGCGAGAAGGTCAAGGAGGAGCTGGTAAGTTTAGGCATGAAAAAAGCCCTTTTCTCCGTAAGGCTCAGCACAGAACGGGGAGAGGGAAAATCTCAGGCCGGTGGTTGTGTGCCCCTGGGAGATGCAACCCTCAACGAACGGGGGTTAGATGAGGCTGAGTTCCTTTTTGGGCCCAATCCCGGGGAAGGTCTGAAACCACTTGCTAAAATTGCCTCCGGAGGAGAGCTTTCTCGAATAATTCTTGCTTTAAAGAAAATCGTAGCGAGCACTACGGGAGCTGCTACCCTCATCTTTGATGAAGTAGACAGCGGTATAGGGGGTGCAACTGCTGAGGTAGTGGGCAGAAAACTCAAAGAAATTTCCCGCTGGCAGCAAACGATTTGCATCACCCATCTTCCTCAAATCGCTTCCTTCGCTGACCTGCACCAGACTATTGCAAAGCAGGTGAATAGGGGAAGAACGAAAACCTTCGTTAAGCAGCTTGGGTCCCCCGAGGAGCGGGAGGAAGAAGTTGCACGGATGCTGGGTGGAACAACCATTACCGCAAAAACACGC
>CALJBY010000114.1 GCA_938024025.1 uncultured bacterium | reverse complement strand
AATTAACAATTAGCTGCCCTGCCGTCCTTCTTTAAGGTGAATCGTGCATGATGGTAAGGGTGTGCGGCACATTATTTTCAGTATCCTTGGACAGGCACATAAAAAGTTCTTTTAGGTGCATCACTTTTTTCTGATAGTAATAGATTTTTATAAAGTTTTTCCGGTGGTTGCCGATATTCTTATCAGTGCAATAAAGACGGGAAAAAGGAGTGAGGGGGCACACTTTTTAAGGAATAACAATAGGGTTGATGTTTGATGAACACTGCTGAAAGGGGAGAACGATGCACTGTAAAGAATTGGCCCAAAGATTGGGTTTAGAGGAAGAGGAATATCTTGAGCTGCTGGAGCTCTTTGTGGAGACAACAGGCTCTAATCTCGCCAAGCTGCAAGGTGGCCTTGATGCAAGTGACAGCAGGCAGGTATTAGAAGCAGCCCATACCATAAAAGGTTCTTCTGCAAATCTTGGTTTGGCGGCGATAGCTGAAGTGGCAAAAGAGGTTGAAGAAAAGGCACGACAAAACAGCCTTGAAGGTGCAGGGGAGGCGGCACAATCTATCAAAGGTCAGTGTGAGCAGATAGCGCAGGAGCTGAAGGGTAACTAAAGCAGGTGTCCGGCAGTAAGAGCATAACCCCCATTCACTACCATAAAGTGAGGCATGCAATGAAGAAAGAAGATTTAAACAGGCAACGGGCTCTCATCGTAGACGATGATCCGGTACAGCTTCAGCTCATGAAAAAATCAATGGAGAAGCTGGGCATGGAAGTCATTGCCTGTATGGGAGGAGATGAGGCGTTAAGGAAGTTGCGGGAGATAAAGACAGTGGATCTCATTGTTACTGATCTCTATATGCCTGGAATCGACGGCTGGAAATTATGCAGGTTGTTGCGGTCTCTGGAGTTCGCTGAGTTTAATAAGATACCGATTCTGGTAATGTCAGCTACCTTCAGCGGCAGTGATGCTGAAGAAATAACGCGGGAGCTCGGTGCTAATGGTTTTCTTTCGGTGCCGTACAACCCGGAAGATTTACACACTACCGTGAACAACCTCTTGTCAGGAAAGAGTGATAAGCGAAAGTCCCGTATTCTGGTTGTTGAAGATGATGCAGCGTTACGGGAGACCATCAGTGAAGGATTCAAAGAGTATGGCTCTTTAGTTTTCGAGGCTTCTGATGGTAAAGAGGCTCGCCGTGTGTTCGACGAGGTGCGTCCGGAAATTGTTATTCTTGATTATCATTTGCCGGATGATGACGGGGCTAAGCTGATAGATGCCTTTAAACAACCGCAGAGTCAGGTTGCCATCTTAGCCATTACCGGTGATCCTGATCCTGATTTAGCCGTTAAAGTCACCCAGATGGGTGCCGATGCATTTGTACATAAACCTTTCAAAATTCAATACCTTTTTGAGCTGTGCGAAAAGATCCGGAGAGAATGGTCGCTTTTGAGAGTAGAGACACTCCTGGAAGATCGAACATTAGAACTGCGGCGCATCCTTGAGACTTCGGTAGACGGCATTATGATAACCGATTCTTCGGATTACATCGTACAGGTTAACAGTGCGGTAGAGGTGATGCTTGGCTACGGCAGAGATGAACTGGTGGGAAAGCATATATGGGAGCTCATGCCTGCCGATGGGGAACACCAGCAGAGGGCACTGGATGTGATCGATGCATTGAAGATAAAGGAGAAAATAAGCGGTGTGGAGCAGGCGTGGCAGAGAAAGGATGGCAGCCTCTTCCATGTCGAGGTCAATTTTTCGCTGATAAAAGATATAAAAAGCAACACCACAGGATCACTTGCCTGCATCAGAGATGTGAATGACCGGAAAGAGGCAGAAGAGGAGCTGAAACGTTCAGAGGAGCGCTATCACAGCTTGGTGGATAATGCCAATGATGCCATTATTTCTACCAGTAAAGAGGGGATCATAGTAAGTTTTAATAAAAAGGCTGAAGAGATGTTTGGCTATGCCCGTGATGAAATTGTGGGAAAAGCTGTTACCGTGCTATCGCCGCCGCGACACAGGGAAAGACAAAAAAAGATGTTTGAGGAATTTAGCACAACGAATAGGTTGCACATTGTTGGAAAAACCACGGAAGGCTCGGGGCTGCGGAAAGACGGCCATGAATTTCCGATGGAAGGTTCTACCTTCGTTATAGAAATAGGTGGTGAATGTATTCTTACGGTTCTGGTGAGGGATATTTCTGAACGGAAGAAGATGGAGGAAAGACTGCTCCAATCTGAAAAACTCCAGTCGCTCGGGGAACTGGCCGGAGGGGTGGCCCATAATTTCAATAATATTCTGGCTGTTATCCTTGGTAGAACGCAGCTCTTGAAGAGGACCATTGGAGTACCGTCCGAAAAAAAGGAGAGAAGAAAATTAGTAAACGAATTGAGGAAAAGTTTGGAGATCATAGAAAAGGCTTCCTTCGATGGAGCTGACACGGTACGCAGAGTTCAAGAGTTTTCGCGGAAAAAGGATGAGGATCATAATGTAAACTTTGTCAATGTCGACTTAAATGAGGTTATTAATCACACCCTGGAATTTACTAAAGTCAAGTGGCACGATGAAGCTGCCGCGAAAGATGTAAAAATCAGCATTGGCAAAGAACTTTCTCCCCTTCTTCCTCCTGTAGCAGGGAGTGCTTCGGAACTGCGGGAAGTTTTTGTTAACCTTATTAACAATGCGGTTGATGCCTTGCCCAGCGGAGGTGAGATAAGCGTAAGAACCTTTATGAACAATGGCCATGTGGTGGGAGTGGTTAGGGATAACGGAGTGGGTATTCCTAAAGACATTCAAGGAAAGATATTTGACCCGTTCTTTACTACCAAAGGTGTCCAGTCCACCGGGCTGGGGATGAGTGCGTCCTATGGTATTATCGCCCGTCACCGTGGAACGATCACGGTAGAAAGTGTGGAGGGGAAGGGAACCACGTTTACCATAAAGCTTCCTCAAAATGAGGCTGCAATAAAGGAAAGCAAGGAAGTGGAAATCCTGCCAGAACAAAAGAGAAGAGCCACCATTCTGGTTGTTGAGGATGAGGAGGATGTACGTGAACTGCTCAAGGATATTTTAACAGACGGTGGACATGAGGTTGAATTTACCCCTGATGGTGAAAAAGGTATAGAGCTCTTCCGGCAGAAAAGGTTCGATCTGGTTTTTACCGACCTTGGTATGCCGGGGATGTCTGGTTGGCAGGTAGCGGAAAACATCAAGAAGATATGTCAGGAGACACCGGTTGCGCTTATCACGGGCTGGGAGGTGAAGCAAAAAGATAGCGAGTTGAAAGCGAGCGGAGTGGATTTGGTAGTCAAGAAACCTTTTCGCGTGAATGAAGTTTTACAGCTGGTACAGGAGTGGATGAAAGCTATAGAAGATAAAGGGGGTGCTTCGATTAACGCGTGCCCCTAGAACACGACGGTGCAGCTGAAGCATCAGGGTTATAGTGCATAAAAGTGAAAGCAGAGCGCATCAGAGCAACTTGAGAAAGGTACAATGAAACCATGGCACAGCTTGAATTAATTATTAAAAACGCAAGGAACCTACCTGCACTTCCACAAGTTACCTCAAAGCTCTTAAATGTGTTTAACGACGCCAAAGCGCAAGCTAAAGATGTAGGTAAAATCATAGAAAGTGATCAATCGTTAGCTACCCAGCTCTTAAAACAGGTAAACTCCCCTTTTTATGGCTTTCCCGGCCGTATTTCTAATTTGCACCATGCTGTTGTCATTATGGGTTTCAATGCAGTAAAGAATCTAGCCGTAGGTTTTTCTATGGCAAAAATGTCTCGTAAGGGGGGTAGCGCAGCTTTAAGTACCGAACAATTCTGGGAGCACTCACTGGGTGTCGGTGTAGGTGCCCGGTCCATTGGCAGGGAGATTGGATACTCATGTCCAGAGGAATTACTGGCAGCTGGCCTCGTGCACGATGTCGGGAAAATAATCCTTGCGGATAACTTTCCCGAGGAATATGAACAGGTTATCAGGGAGGCGGAAGAAAGGGAAGAAGAGGTTTGTCAGGCTGAGCAAAGAATACTGGGGGCTTCCCATGATGAGGTAGGAGAATGGTTTACCAGAGAGAACAGATTTCCCCCTGTCTTGACGACCTGCATCAAGTATCATCACATGCCTTCCCGATACACGTCAGGTGAGTTCACCAAAGCGGTAAAAGCGATCTATGTTGCAAATCAGCTGTGTAAACTTCAGGGGGTTGGCTGGAAATGTGGTGGTATCTGCACAGGAGAACTGGAATCGGTTTGTAGAGAAGTCGGACTCTCTGATGAGGCAAAGGAAAAGGTAAGTGAAAACTTAAAAGCTGAAGTTGATGAAGCGAAAGAATTTTTTGGCATTACTACCGCAGCATAAAGATAGCAGGGCCTCCGGTGCCTTCACGAAAGAAAGACCGGTTTTTTTTCTTCACGAGAGCAATTATTTATGGATGGCAATGAATCAGTAACAGGGGACCTCTTACAAGGGGTTTTTGACCTTTTTCAGGAGGGGATTGTCGTAACTGATCATCACGGTAAGATCCTGTCGACCAATAGCCGTATGGAAACCCTGACAGGCTATTCGGCTCATGAACTAAAGGAATGTTACCTGCACCACTTAGTCCGCTACGAAGGAGTACACCCCTCTGAGGGAGACACCTCAAGTGTGTGGAGCTCCTTTTCGAAAGCCGCTCGTGAATCACTCACGGGGGGCCTCCTGGCCAAACGCGGTAAAATCCTGCCTGCACAATTGCACGCACAGAAGATTGCCTGTAATGGTCATGAAGGAAATTATCTCGTGACCATTAGTGACCTTTCGGAGGTGACAACCCTGCGGAAGCAGGTGCATGACCTTGAGCAAAAGCTGGAAAGCTTGCGGTCGGACGGGGAAGATTGTCTGCTGGAGAAGGCGGAATGGGAAATTGTTCAACTGGAAGCTCGATTGCAGGAAACAGAAAATTATCTTGAGAATATCTTACGTGCTTCGGGAGAATGTGTAATAGTCACCGATTCTAACAATACCATTGTCCGTAGTAATGCTGCTCTCGTGGATACGCTTGGATATGGCATAGAAGAATTGCTCGGTAACCCTTTCAGTAATATTATTCCCCTTATTCCGGGATCCTATATCTCCACTACCGGAGATATGATAGTAATCGGCGATGAATTTTTGGAACTGTATGGAAAGACGCAATCAAGAATCCTCCATCAGGGCAGGCATGAATACGAAATGTATCTTCTTCAAAAATGCGGGAAGATCGTACCGGTAGAAATGAGTACAACCCTGCTCTATGATGAAGAGGGCAAGAAGAATGGAACGGTGAGTGTCGGCAGGGATGTTAGCGACCGAAAAAAGATGTATGAAGCATTGAAACGTGCCAAAGAAAAAGCGGAGGATGCTACCCGTTACAAGAGTGAGTTTTTGGCAAACATGAGCCATGAAATCCGTACTCCGATGAATGCAGTGCTCGGATTTACCACGATGCTGCTGGAGACTGCACTGGATTCGGAGCAGACAGATTATGTCCAGACTGTCAAACAGAGCGCTCAAGCCCTTCTTGCACTCATCAATGACATACTGGACTTTTCCAAGCTCGAGGCGGGAAAAATGGACCTTGAGGAGATTGACTTTGACCCTGAGGAGCTGTCCTATGATATATGTGACCTGATTAAACCCAAAATGGAAGGAAAAGATATAGAATTGCTCTGCCGTGTAGGTGATGACATTCCTTCATCAGTGAAAGGAGATGCGATAAAAGTACGTCAGGTGCTGGTTAATCTGATGGACAATGCTGTTAAGTTTACCCATCAGGGAGAGATTGAACTTTCTCTGGAGAAAGAGGAAGAAACTGAAGAGCACATTAAACTGCATGCCAAAGTAAGGGATAGCGGCATCGGCATTCCTCAGGACAAACTCAAGAGTATCTTTAAAATGTTCCAGCAGGCTGATGGTTCTACCACCAGAAAATTCGGAGGTACCGGCCTTGGCCTTTCCATTTGCAAAGGTATTTCCCAGGCCATGGCGGGGGATGTCTGGGCGGAAAGCCTGACCATGCGGGAATTACGCCATGCGCAGTCTACAAGCGGTGATGCGGGCAGCATTTTTCATTTTATGGCGTGCTTTAAAAAATCTGATAAGCTGTCCTCCGGTACATCTCATCACCATTCCCTTGCAGGGAAAAAGGTGATGATTGTTGATAAAAATCAGCACAGCCGTGGTATTTTAAACCACCTGTTTCGTTCTGTGGGATCACGGGTGACCGTACTTTCTGAGGCGGAAAAGGTGCAGGAGACACTCCTTGCTGCTTTAAACGCTGATGATGCCTTTGATATCTGTATGCTGGACATCCAGATGCCGGTGATAAACGGCTATGACGTTGCCAGGATGGTACGGCAGAACGAAAAGCTCACAAATCTTCCCCTTGTGGCACTTGCATCCTTTCCCCTTGCGGGGGCAAAGCAGTGCCGGGAGGCGGGGTTTAATGGCTTTCTTGCAAAACCTGTTCGTCGACAAAAGCTCCTGGACATGGTCGAGGAACTATTGACGGAAAAAGAGGAAAAAAGTGACAGCTGTATGGAAAGCACCAGTGATCTGGACGAACAGCGGGAAGAAAACATACCGAATGAGCAGACTACCGAAGAGGCAACACGCATTCTGCTCGTTGAGGATAACGTTGTTAACCAGAAACTTGCTATAACGATGTTGAGCAAATCTGGCTACCTGGTGGAAACGGCCAGCAATGGTGAAGAGGCCGTACAGATGTATAAACTATCAGCAGGTGGGGACGGGAAAGGAAGTTCTGGAAAGACCCACGCGAACGAAGAAACAAAAGGGAACGGCAGTTATAATCTTATCTTCATGGATGTTCAAATGCCCGTGATGGATGGATTCACTGCTACCCAGGAAATCAGGAAATGGGAACAGGGGAAAAGTTGTCATATTCCTGTTATTGCCATGACCGCCAATGCTATGGAGGGTGACAAAGAAAAGTGTCTTGAGGCGGGCATGGACGATTACGTTGCGAAGCCTATCAAAAGGGAAGATATCTCTCAACTCGTGGAAAAGTGGAAACGAGTTTGTGCATAATACGGAGTATAAAAAGTGACGGTGAAGCCCACCATGTATACACGGTTGATTAGATAATTTTCTTTCCTGCCTGCCGCACCTATCCTGCCCCATTTTCCCCTTGGCAGATTGCACCATTCTGTTATAATGCTTTTATCCTGTAGGCAGATTGACGACTTCGTAAAATAATAAAATCTGCTTATCCACAAAACTCCAGTATCCCAGATGAAAGCTGGCTTGATACCGTCTAACCAGACATGTTTGACTGGTTTCATGCCTTGCACGCCCCGCTTTGTAAGCAGGGTCGAGAAGCATGTATCTGAAAAAATAATTAAACTCCGGGAAGGCCCGCCTTGCTTGCCCGGTTACAAGCGAAGCTTATTTAACTAGGGTAGGCGGGGAGCTTCGAATTTCGGTAGGAGCGCATTCCTGCGCGATGCATTCGCGGCTTAAAGCCGCTCCTACCATAGCCCTGTCTTTACGGGATTACCAGGATTGTCCTCTAAACGTACTGTTCTATCTTCTACCCTGTCCCTCAAACAAAGGGCAGGCTGGTGGTAAAGGAGCTTACTATGGATCTTCTGGAAGTGATGAGAGCGAGAAGAAGCATCAGGATGTTTGCCAAAAAAGTACCCTCGAAAAAAATTATTCAGGAGTGCCTTGAGGCTGCTACCTGGGCACCCAATCCCAGCAATCAGCAGCCGTGGGAATTTGTGGTTCTCAAAGGTAAGAGCCTGGCAACGCTTTCAGAGGTGATGTGTGAAGTATTCCCTCAGAAGATGAAAGAGCTCGATCCCTACAAAGGGATTCCCGCATCATGCGCGGAACGGAAGGATGAGACCTTCAAACACATATTCTCTGCAGCCAGGGATGCAGGCCTTGATGCTCAAGATTTATTTCAGAAGAACTGTTCTTTTTATGATGCACCACTGGCGGTGCTCTTTATTACCCATAGAATAGAACATAATCTGTATCGCTTCGCAACGGTTGCCGCCCTGGAGAATTTTCTTCTCGCTGCCCATGTCAGGGGACTTGGTACCTGCTGGTTAAGTTCTGTTGCTGCCTGTCAGGAAGAAGTCAAAAGCGTTTTGGGCATTGCTGAAGAAAAAGAGCTCCTCGATGGAGTTGCTCTGGGTTATCCCCTTAAGGGCTCCCCCCTTAACGCCTATCCGCGGACCCGTATCCCTGTAGAGGACGTTACTACCTGGCTTGGCTTTTAAATTTTTTTGGACGCAGCTTTTTTAAATGGTTTGATTCGAAAATAGATTGATGTTACCCCCTCACCCTAACCCTCTCTCCACGGGGAGAGGGGA
>CALJBY010000113.1 GCA_938024025.1 uncultured bacterium | reverse complement strand
GAGGGAACAGATCTCTTTTTAACCAGGGGAGCGGTTATTGACGGTGCCTATCAAGAGTTCGACAAGATGAATATCAACGAATACGTTGCCCATTCCAAGTTCAAATCAGAAAGTGGGCTTCACCCCTGGGATGGTCAAACTGATCCCGATCCGGAAAAGGACGATGCGTACTCTTTTGTAAAGGCCCCACGCTATAACGATGCCGTCGTCGAAGTTGGCCCGCTTGCCAGGACAGTAGTTTCCTATTTGTCTGGAAAGAACGATGCCGTAAAGAATATTGTGGATGCAACCTGCGCTTCAGTGGGCATTGGAATCCCTGACCTCTTCTCGGTACTGGGACGCCACGCTGCACGGGCCCTTGAGTGTAAACTGGTTGCAGATCGCTGTGCGGAGTGGGCAATGGAGGTCAAACTGGGACAACCGGTATGTACCCCCTTCACTATTCCCTCTAAATCCAAGGGCGTAGGCTTTTGTGAGGCCCCCCGTGGATCGGTCAGCCACTGGATACAAATTGAGGATTCGGCAATTGACAACTATCAGGTTGTCGCACCCACCACCTGGAACTGTTCTCCCCGGGATGATCAGGACCGCCTCGGTGCAGTTGAACAGGCCCTTATTGGAACACCGGTGGCAGATGTGGAAAACCCCATAGAACCGGCGCGGGTCGTGCGCTCATTTGACCCGTGACTGGGCTGCGCCATACACCTAGTGGATCTAGGTACCGGACAGGAAATTAAAACCCACAAAATCCATACAATAGGATAAGCAGAGGGGGTACCAATGGAGAAGGTATACAAACACACAGTGATTACAAGGATAATGCACTGGGCACATGCCATTTCTATGGTCATTTTGGCTCTCACCGGTTTACAGATTTATGCCCCCGACAGTTTCCGTCTCTTCGCCAGCATGGATTGGGCACGTTACCTCCATTTTGTTTGCATGTACGTTGTAGTGTGGACTATGGTCTATAAAATCTACTACGTGCTGGTAACGGGCGAGATAAAGGAGCTCCTCTTTACCTTTAAAGATCTGGTGGAATTCCCCGGCCTGGTTGCCCACTATCTCTATGGGATCTTTGTGGGCAAAAAGAAAAAAGACTGGGGCAAATTCAATCCCGGCCAGAAGCTCATCTATACCGCATGGCCGGTCCTCATGCTACTGCAGGCGATTACCGGTTTTGCTCTCTACTGGCCCGGTTTCTTTGCAGGGTTTAACGACCTGCTGGGAGGCCTGGGCTACGTGAGGCTCTGGCATTTCTGCATTTCATGGATGTTTATCCTCACCATGATGGTCCATCTCTATCTGGGATCAACCGGGGCAACAATCCTCGATTATTACAAGTCCATACTCACCGGTTGGGAGAAGGCACACTGATAAGGAGCCTGCTGTAACTACCTATGGAACCGAAAAAGATTCTGATCCTCGGATTGGGTAACATACTCCTCGGCGATGAAGGAGTGGGGGTACGGGTAGCTGAGCAGCTTTTATCCCACCCCCTTCCCGATGAGATTGAGGTAATTGACGGCGGAACGGCAGGCTATGAGCTCATCAACTTCTTTGAGGGTAAAGAAAAGGTGATCATTGTAGACGCCGTCAAGACCAATGACACACCGGGATCAGTATACAAACTGGACCTTGCCCTTGTACAGGAAGACGAGACGGTGCAGCTCTCTCTCCATCAGATAGGTCTTAAAAATGTCTTCAAGATGGCATCACTGATGGACCTGAATCCGGAGGTTACCCTGGTCGGAATCGTCCCCAAAGATTACCAGGATTACAACATAGGTCTTTCAGAAGAGGTAGAGAAGGCAATCCCCCTGGCCATCGAAACTGTCTTAAAAGAGATAGAACAGTAAAAAAAATTTGATGTTATAGGTTTTTTTTGGTACCATCTGTTTCCAAGGGGTAAAAACAGCAAGCGTTTATATGATAATTTATAAAGAATACAAACCAATCTATTGCAAGGAGGTGATGAAATTAGGAAAAGAGAACGGTGTTTCGCACAATGCTTAAAAGCAACCTGTTAACGACCACCTAAAAGAAAGGAGACTCCATGAAAGTTCGTTTAGCGTATGTGTTACTGACAATGGCACTAATTTTCACTGCAGGAACAACCGCCTCTGCAAACAGTGAGGAGCCCTTCTCACGTTTCATTAAGCCCATGACCAACCCCGTCTACTTTGATGAGGTTCAGAACCGCAACTACCTGCATGTTGTCACTATCCTTCAACAGCTTCCCAACCATATAAAGACAGAAGCTGGCCGCCTGCCCCTGGATGGAGATCTGCAATTAACAGCCATCCGAGCAACGTTTGCCATCAACGAGCGTTTCTCGCTCATAGCAGCTCAAGATGGATACATCGATTTTGAACCTGACGACACCCTGGACAGTGGCAATGGGTGGGCAGACCTGGCCCTTGGTTTTAAAGGTGCTATCATCTACGATCCGGATGATGAGTTTATACTTTCCGGTAAAGTGCTCTTCAGCCTGAGTAATGGAAGTCGCGACGTATACCAGGGTAATGGTGATGGTCATGCAGCTCCCTCTCTAGCCTTCCTCAAGGGATGGGATAAATTTCAATTACAGGGAACGGTTGGCGGTATTATCCCCTTCAACCACAACGGAGAAAGCACAAAGATCTACACCAGCTGGCATGCGAGCTATGCCGTAACAAAGGAAATTTTTCCACTACTTGAGGTGAACTACTTCCGGACAGTGAGAAGAGGCAATCAAAAATGGTTAGCTTCACAGGTTGCGCGTTTTGAAGGTGGGGATGTTGTAAATCTCGGGGCGAAAAACGCACTCAGCCACAGGAATTTGGTC